>CALFLM010000013.1 GCA_937880075.1 uncultured Romboutsia sp.
ATAAATATCCTACTGAACTTTTAGAGTTACTAAGTAGAAATATAGAAACTGTTGATTTTGTATATGGCTATCCTAAGCATAGTGATAAAAGAATCTTTAATAAAATTTCAATAAAGAAATACTATACACCTGGTGAAATACCACTATTTTTACAATGGGATAAAAAGTGGGGATATGACTTCTATGGAAATAAACCTATAGCCATTAATGGATGTGCTCCAACTTCTTTAGCTATGGTTGCTGTAGGACTTACTGGAAATACTAGTATTAATCCTTTAGTTGTAAGCGATTATGCTTATGAAAATGGTTATTATGTAGATGGTGTAGGTTCTAGTTGGAGCCTTATAAGTGAAGGGGCTAAACATTTTGGTTTAAATAGCCAGGAGTTACCTTTAAGTAAATCTTCTATTTTATCAACTTTAAAGGAAGGTTATCCTATAATTGTAACAGTTAGTCCTGGAACATTTACTTCAACTGGTCACTTCCTTGTATTAACAGGTGTAACTGATGACGGTAAAGTAACTATTAATGACCCAAATAGTAAGATAAATTCTTCTAAATCTTGGGATGTAGATGTTTTTCTAAAAGAGACTAAGAACTTATGGAAAATGAGTAAATTATAATATTAACTAAAATAAATCAGCAATAACATAAAAATATGAGTATATCAAAATACTCATATTTTTTAGTTCGTATTATATAACAATTGCTAACTTGGTTATATTATACAAAATATTCAATTATCTTCCAATTATAAAATGGTTTCATTAATTTGAAGTAAAGTTCCTTATTTTAAGTTAACTCAATGAATCTATTTCTAATAGTGGCTCTAGTTACATATGTATCCTTAGTAGCTACATTAACTAGCATATCTTTAATTAGGTCATTCTTTTTATTCTTCTTACTTAGTTGAAGAAATTTAAACCAAGCCAGATAATTATTAATATATTTTGTGGATACACCATTAAAAGGCATTAGCCATCTTTTAAAGCCACTGTGAAGCGAATTTATGTGTTGCAGATGATAAACACTATCTATCATTAATTTACCTCTAGGAACTTGCTTTAATTCTACGTTTAACTTATCTTTTATACCTATATATGATGTATGTGAATCTACACAAAAAGTAGCATCTTCACATACTTTATTATCAAAAAAGTCAACTATTTGATTTGCTGTAATCCTACCGTTGCAAACTGCACCCATAAGGATATTTCCCTTTCTGTCAATCGCCGTTTCTATGCAAACTTGCTCTTTTGAAATTCCCCTTTTCTTCTTATCGTGTTTGTCTTTACCTCTTTTTCTAGGTTTTCTAGGCATCGCAAGCGTAGTACTTTTAGAGTGATTTCCTTTAAAAGATTCCTTAATAAGCATTCATCAACTTCAACAATGCCTTCAACTTTATCATTTTTTAATGATAAATTAATTACATCTAGTATTCTATGACGCATATAAAAAGATGTTTTAACACCTACACCTACTTCTTCTGCACACTTTCTTATATAAAGTCCTAATATCATTAATTAGCAGTATTTAAGCCGCTTATCCAAACCTAATTTTGTATTAGAGAATGGAGAAAAAGTGAACTCATCAAAGCTTATATGACAATGTTTACAGATGTATCTTTGTCTTCCATTAGATTTTCCATTTTTGTTGAAATATAGTTGATATCTATAATATAACCTATTTTAGGTATAATTAGGCACAAAGTTAGCTAACATAGCCTTATTTTATACTAAACCTTTATTATTTAAACAAGAATTAATAGTTATAGCTAATAAAAGCGTTAAATACACTTGTTTTGATCTTGCCTCACCAGTTTTACACCACATAGCAAAATGTTCGCAATTGTGTGAAACTAAATTAAATTTCTCTTCTCCTATATACTCTCTTGCCCTTTTAACTACTTCTTCATTATTAAATATTGCTTCTCTATTATCTATATAATAATATAATTTTCCACCTAAGAATCTATCCATAGTAGTTTCCCTTATACACATTTTTCTTAAAAACATATCATCTAGTTTACCATCATAATGAATTACACAATTTTCATTTATATATATTCCATAATGTCTATATAAATTATGCTTAGTATATATTATGTCTCCATATTCTGCCTTTGCCATAAACTATCCCCCTTGCAAAATAGCTATATTATATATTATGTTATTAAAACCCTTTATACCACTTTGTTAATAAAAATTTAGCTACCTTAATGTATAATTTTTTATATAAAATTCTTATACTTTAAAGTAGCTATTTTTGTGGTATAATCAAATTTAATATTATATAATTTGTTCAAAAGGAGATTGATATGGAATATAAAGTTATTTTATTTGATGCAGATGATACTTTATTTGATTTTAAAAAGACAGAAAACTATGCCTTAGAAAATTTAATGTCTAGTTTGGATACAGATTACACTAAGGATTATTGTATAAATATTTACAAGGAAATAAACACTAAAATATGGAAAGAATTTGAGGAAGGAAAAATTACCTCAGATGATTTAAAGGTTGAAAGATTCCAAAGACTTATAGATAAACTTAATTTACCTGATGATGCTAAAAGACTTAGTAGATTGTATGTTAAATTTTTAAGCCAAGGATCATTTTTATATGAAGATACAAAAGTCCTTTTAGAATATTTATCTAAAAACTACAAATTAGGTATAATAACTAATGGACTTGCTGATGTTCAACACAAAAGAATTAGAGAATCTGATATAAGTCACTATTTTGATGCTATTATAATATCTGATGAAATTAAAATTGCAAAACCTAATCCTTATATTTTTGAGTATGCACTTAAATCTTTAAATCATTATGATAAATCTTCTGTTTTAATGGTTGGAGATAGTTTATCTTCAGATATTAAGGGTGGATTAAATTCTTTAATAGATACTTGTTGGTGCAACTTCGATAATAAAATTAACAATACTGATATAGTTCCTAAATATGAAATTAATAATTTATTAGACTTAAAAAATATACTATAAAATTATGGATATAAATATGTTTGTTTAAAATTTAAACCTATTTATATCCTTTTATTTTTCTATTATTTCTTATAACATTTCACTATCAAAATATATTTTATTACTTTATAATCAATAATTTATTTTTATAGTGCATTTTGTAACTTTTTGGATATTAAAGCCATATTATTTATTAATATATATATTTTATCAAAACAAAGGGGGATTTTATTTTGTTCAAATATGATGGTTATAGATGTAAAAAACTTAGTATTTGTAAACATTGCGGTAATCAAGTTTGTTATTGTAATCATTCAAATGATTCTAATAATAGAAAACGATTAAACCATAGTTATTCAAATTATAAGGAATTTAAAGTTTGCAATAAGTGTAATCATTATCCTTGCTATTGCTCTAAATCTCAAAGTACACAAAATACTATGCAAAAGAGTACCATTGCAAATTATGACATAATTAATAATGCTATAAATATTCCTACTAACACTAATGTAGGTAATAATCCTAAACCAAATTATAAAAGTATTTGTATCTATGATAAATCATATAATACCGCTTACAACAAAATTGTAAGCAACGCTACCTTAGATGAAAATAATTTAAATATTAGTAATTCAAATACTACTAACTTAGAATCTGAATGTTTAAGCTCTAAAAATAAAAAACCTAATAAAAAAACTGATAAAAGTAACCCTAGAACTAAAAGTTCTAAGAAAAAATCTAAAAAACATGATGATATAAAAGATTATAATGAAGAGCTTAAACCTACTACTAAAATAAAAAAGTCTAAAAAAGAATCTAAAAAGACAAAATCATCTAATAAGCATAAACCTGATATTAATGAATTAGATGATGAATTTATAAATACTAATACTAAAGTTAAAAAGTCTACTAAAGTATCTAAAAAATCTAGACCTAAAAATTCTAGTAAAAATAATAATGATTCTTATACTAATCAATCAGTTGCCCCTTACTATGAGAAATAATAAATCACGTAGTGACATAATTGATTCTCATTTTATTTAATATCAATTTTATGTTATTTACCACTTACAAATTGTATAATTTCCTTGTATGTAAAAATAAGCTAGGCATATACCTAGCTTGTTTTTATACTATATCCGAAATTAACTCTTTTTAATATATGTTTTCCAACTACAGTAGCAAAACTTAGTTTTGTAATATCTACAATTATAAATGGTACTACACATATTGTAAGACCTTTTATAAAATCTGAATTAGTCACTAAACAAAATTGAAGCGTTCCTATTATGTAGCTTATTAATAAAGAACATATCATTCCAAACATAATTCCTACTATAGACTTAAATTTTTCGGAAAAATAACCTACTACAAATGCTATTATTGGAAATGATAATATAAAACCTCCTGTAGGCCCTAATATTATACCTAATCCACCTCTAAACTGTGCAAATACAGGTAACCCTATTGCTCCTAATAATACATATATAATTTGAGATATAAATCCTAATCGCTTACCTAAAACTAAACCGCATAAAGCCACCGCAAATATTTGCATAGTAAGTGGTACTACTGGAAGTGGTATAGATATTTGAGTTAATATTGCTGTTAAACTAGCAAATAATGAACATATTACTAATTCATTTGTTTTTAGTTTCATATATATACCCCTTTTCATAAAAATTTGTTTTATTTTAGTTTACAATTTGATTATATCCTTTATTTTATTTAGATACATAATATTTATGTACTTTTAATAAATATATCTTTATTAATATAAATAATCTCTTATTAAAGGATTTGAGCTATTAACTCCATTAATAAATACTATTTGATGAAAGTATATAACACCATTGTTAAAGCAAGCTATGCAAGAATAAAAATACATAGTCCAGATTCTAATAAATCTTTCATCCAAATATATCCTTCTGATTCAATTAATCAACTTATAGCTCATATTAACTACTCCTTTTACCTATTTCTTAAACTAAAATATAATTTATAAATTATATCTATTTTTTCCAAATAATTACTATATATTCCTAAATTATGAAAAAAGTAATGAAGAACTATCCTCACTACTTTTTTATCCTAATATATTATTATTTATAAAAATTTCTCAGATGCTCTTTTCCAAAACTCAAAATCAGGACGTCTAAGAAGCTTTAATTTTAAATCAGATCTTACAATATTAATATCTGTAATATCATTAAATCTATACTCTTTTCCATCTACGACCACTAATATAGAATTTTCAAATCTATATTCTGGCACTATATTTATTGTTGATTTTGCAGATAAAACTATACTTGAAGTAAAAGATCTATATGCAATAGTATTCATCGGTGCAAGAGGTGTAAGCTGTAATGTATCTAAGCTTGGATCTATAATACTACCACCTGCTGAGTAATTATATGCAGTAGACCCAATAGGTGTTGATATAAGCATCCCATCTCCACTAAAATTTTGAATTTTATTTTCATTTACTCTTAAATCTAAATGTAGAGTTCTTGAGCAAACACTTTTAATTACTATTTCATTAACTGCATAAATATCTTTACTGCTGTCTTTAGTACATATGCTTCCTTTTAAAGGATGCACTTCTTGTATAATAAAATCATCATTTTTATATAAATCTATAAATTCATCAATTTCCTCTGGGTCAAACTCCGCAAAAAATCCTAAATGCCCTGTATTTATTACTACCATAGGTACACTTGGAAATTTAAAATCCTGAATAGTTTTTAAAAAAGATCCATCCCCACCTATAGATATTATAAGTTCTGTATTTTCTTCTAATTTTGAGCTAACTAAAAAATTGTTCTCTTCAAGTTTTTTAGTTAGCAATTCTTTAGTATCTAATGATTTCTCTAAGTTGTTTGAGTTTATAGTTATAACTCTTTTCATATTTAATCTTTCCTAACTTTAATAATTGTCATATTTTCATTATATTTTACATTTTATTTAAATTATATTCAAGTTTAAAATTTACTTCGCTCATAACACCAAAGATATTACAACCTGTTCTACTTTAATGCTTATTGGCAAATTATTTTTTTACATCTATTGCTTAAATTAATTCGTTGTCAAAGCATTTAAAAATGTAAATTTTACATTTTTAAAGTTATTTATATTGCTTATATTATGTTATGTACAAAAAACTTTATATTATGGTTTCATTGTATGTAAAAAATAGATACATTTAAACAGTTTTATATGTATCTATCGCTACTTACTATATTATTAATGTTGTTAGTGTTGAAAGTATAATAATTATAATTGCTGATATTAATAATAGTGTCTTTCTATTTTTTGTAACTTTCGTTTTATCTTCATTTTCATAATTTTGTTCATCTTCTATTAATAATGATTCTTTTATATCTGCTTTTTCATACATTATAGAACTTAAGTCTAATATAACTTCCCTAAATTCACTATACTTTTTTGTTCGATTTAAAAGCTTTTTTATTATATCTATTAGTTCTTCATTTCCATTTATAGCTTTTAAATCATTAAATTTTATACCTTTGTCTATAAATTTTAACATTTGTTCTTCATCATTACTTTCGCCAAATGGTAACTTTTTAAATATACATTCAAATAAAATTAATCCTAAGGCAAAAAGGTCACTTTCTGTATCAGTATAGTTAATACATAATTGATGTGGAGATAAGTATTTAGTATTATTCCCTGATCTTGTGTTTACACCATTGTTAGCTTTAGTAACTCCAAAATTTAATATTTTTATATTGTACCATTTATCTACTAAGATATTACTTGGATTTAAGTCTCCATGATATATTCCATGTTCTTTAGCTGTTTCTAATCCTTTTAGTATTTGAGTTGCTATTGATATTATAGCTTCTAAATGAAGGTAATTCCCCTCTATTATATTGTTTAAACTAATACCCTTTTCATAGTCATATATCATATAATACCATATTCCATCTTCTCTATAGTCAACACCTACATCAATCATATTTAGTATATAATGTGAGTTTATCTCTCTTATTATTGTAGATTCATCAATTAGATTTGCTAGAAAGTCTTCACATATATGATGATTATGATTTATTACTTTTAATAAAATAGTTTTATTTTCATATAAGTCTCTCGCTTTATAGAGTTTATTAAACTCTATATTATCTTCTATATTTATTATAGAGTACCTGTTTCCTATAAAGTTCAAATTCCTCCCTCACTTTTTTACATTTTTTCTTTCTAATATAATTATAATATCATTTTTAATATGTTTTTCCAATAAAAAACAACAAAAAAATACAGCTAATGCAAATATTAGCTGTATTCTTATTAATTATTTTGGATTTTTATATACACTATTAGATATATATTGAGTTCTTATTACTTTTCCATTCGAATCTTTATATTCTATATAAGTTTTTGCAGCTTCTAATCCTCCAGTTGTATATGGTTCTACTTTTATGCTTATATTTTTCTTATCAGATGCATTTCCATATACTTTAGAAGTTATTACACCGTTACTTACTGTATTTTTTATATATACTGGATGAGAATATGGGTTTTTAAATCTAAAATCACTTCCACCATCACTAACCATTGCATCTCTTCCTATTGATACATAACCTGACTTTAATGAGTGATTTCTTCTTGATGTTATATCAAGACCAGAATATAGTACTGAATTAAATAAAGTACTAGATACTTGACAAACTCCTCCACCTACATCTTGTTCTAATTTTCCATTTATTATAACAGGAGCATCTTTATATCCATTTGATTTAGTTCTTTTACCTGTTAAACCATTATATGAAAATTCTTCTCCTGGCATTAATAATACATCACTTGTTGCTTTTGCAGATAATACTATATTTGTAACTCTATTTGAATCACTTGTTGAAAATTTTGTACTAAAATCTGCTAGTAATGTATTTACATTTTTAGCATCTTCTGTACTTATCTTTGGATCTTTTATATTTACTTTTAAATCTATAGATTTGTAGTCTTTATTTTTTATAGCATCATAAATAGATTCTTTAGTTGATGATATATCTAATTCTTTACCTATTGTTGCACTAGATACACTAATATTTCCAGAATCAGATATATATACCTTTGCATTTTCCATAGCAACATTTATTGATTCTGATATGCTCTGTATTTTCTCACTTAACTTATTTTCATTATATAAAGATTTTATCTCTAAATTTTTACTATTTTTATTAAGATCTAAAAATCTTTTTACATTTTCAAAATATGAGTCCGTCTTAGTATAATTATAAGCTTCATCTACAACTTCACTCGTATTATACTTTAAGTCAATTTCATCTGGTGATATTACATTTGTTTCTCCATCATAATTAAGTTGTATATCACCTGGAATTACATTTTCATTTAAATAATTAATTGCTTCTTCTTTTGTCAAATTAGATACATCTATACCTTCTATAAATATATTTTTTGCTATTACATCTGTATATATATACTTTTTATTAAAGTAATTAATTGAAACTCCCAATACACAAATAGTAGCCACTATCCCTATAATCTTATACTTTTTAGTCTTTAATTTTTCACTTTTACCAAAGTTTTCATCTAACGTAGTACTTTGACTTGCTCCTATGTTGTTTTTTCCCATTGCTCCACCTCATTTTAAATATCATATATATTATATTTTAAGCATTAACGTTATACAACATTTAATCGAAATGTGTAACTTTATTGTTACATATTGTCTAATTTTATTTCTGTTATAATCGGATAATGGTCTGATAAATTTATTTTACCTACTTTGTATTTATATATTCCTAATGATTTATCTACTAATATATAATCAATTCTTGCATTACTCTTTTCAAATGTTGCTATACTTTGATTGTTTGTATATATAGCACTATCATTAAATATACTTATGAATATATTTTTTTCATTAAAATCTCCACATATTACTTTAGCTTTTCTTAATCTATTTGTATAATCTACTATTTGATTTAGTTGTTCTTTTCTTTCATACTTATCAAGACCTAAATGAGTATTTATTACATCTACACAACAACATTCAGAAAATACGTTCGTATATAAAAAACCTCTCTGCTCTCCTTTGCTTTTTAAAAATATATGTTCTTTGTCTATAATTTCATTTTTTGAAAATGTAGCTATCCCATACATTAATGTAGGATTATTGATATTTGCAGCAAATACTCCATCTAATTTTAGATTTTGTTTTAACACTGCGAATTGATTGTAAAGCACCTCTTGAAGACATATTATATCTGCATCTAATTCTTTTAGATATTTTATAATTTTATTTAATGTAAATACATTATTAGCATCCATGCCCTTATGAATATTGTAACTTACTATTTTCAACTAAATCACGCCCTAAATTTTAAAACCTAGCCATAGGCTAGGTCTTATATACATTATTAGTGTTTTATTTCTTTTCTTATTTTAGTGAATCTACCCTTGTTTGCAACAAATACAAATCCCATTTTATTATATATTTCATTTAACTGCTCTAATGTTACTTCTCCATTTTTTAAATTTGTTAAAGTTATTTCATTTATATTATTTAAGCTATTTGTTTTTGTTATCATTGGTTATCACTCCTCTTAAGTTTTATACTTTATTATATTATCCATAAATTTAAAATATTACTAATTTATAATAAAAATTTAATTAAATTTTACCTTTTCTACAAATATGTGTTTTGTTATTTAAATTATATATCAAACAAATGTTTTGTACAATGCACTTTTTAACTTTTTTGCAATTTTTATACTTATACTGAATATATTTTAATATAACAACCTTAATCCTATTAATCTATAAAAGGAGGAATAATTTTTGAAAGAAAACAATGGTAAGACAATTGAGTTTAAACAAAGAGAAGAACATCTCATTTCAAAGTATAAGTTTAAGACCAATGAATATGGAAAAATAGATTTTAAAGTTATTCCTTACCCAAAATATAAAAAAGTATTAAGGAAAGGACGTAAATTTATAAAGTTCAAAAATCTATTTATAATTTTATTGATTATATTAATAGCTTCTGCTTATTTTTTTATAACTAATAAACGTATATCTTACTTAATAGATAAAAAAAAGTCTAATTCTATATCTACCTCAAATGATAGGACAGTTTCTAATGGTGATTTTAATACCTATTCTAAAATTATAGAATCTCATATAAATACATTGATTCCATTAAATTACGAACATAATATCAAAACTGAAACAATGCATAAAAATGGTTCATACTTATATGCTCAAGGAGTTATATCATCAAATGAAAATGATAATTTATATTTTGATATAATTTTAAAAGATGATAAATCTTACTCTCTCATTGTTAACGATACCGAATATATAAAAAGATAGGCTATCTCATGTGAGGCCAGCCTATCTTTATATAACTATTATTTTTTATAATATATTAAACTCTGCCTTACTTCCTTTTGAAGTAGCTATAACTTCAAGTTTAGCATCTATTCTTTCTTTAAGCTCTTCAACATGAGATATTATACCAACTAACCTTCCTCCCCTTTGTAATTCAAGTAAACTATCAATTGCATTATCTAAAGATTGTGGATCTAGTGTCCCAAATCCTTCATCTACAAACATAGTATCAAGAGATACTCCTCCTGCATTTGCTTGTACTATATCAGAAAGACCTAAAGCTAATGATAGTGATGCTTTAAAGCTTTCTCCACCAGATAATGAACTTACATCTCTTGAACTATCAGTATAATTATCATATATTTCAAGCTCTAGTCCTTTTTGACCTGCACCTTTACTCTTAGATGTTTTTCTTATTAACGAGAATCTGTCTCCTGTCATTTTTTCTAGTCTTATATTAGCAGCTTCTATTATATCTTCAAAGTAAGACGCTAATATATATCTTTCAAATGATATATATGGAGCTTTCTTACCATTTGCTAACTCTGCTAACTCTCCTACTACTTTATATTCTTCTTCTATTTCTTTAAACTCTATGTTAAGATTTTCAACATTTTTAAGTATTGTTTTATTATTATCTATTATAGAATGTAAATCTCTTAGTTTACTTTCTAATTCTCTTTTATTATTTTGTATAGATTTTATTTCTTCATCTATTGTAGATATATCCATAAATACTATATCTTTAGTTTTATTTATTATATCTTCCATCTTAGCTTTTGTTAGTTTCAGTTCTGAGTTATAATTTTCTACTTCTTTTTCTAAACTTTCTACCATTGATATTTTTAACTTAGCATCTTCGTAATCTTGTACATTATCAAAACCTTGTTTTTTCATAACTTCATTAAAGTTAGTTTGATTATTATCTATTTCTAACTTTAATTCTTCTATTGATTTGTTTATCTCTTTAGAAGTAGAGCTTTCTCCTTCTAGTTTTTTAGATATATTTTCATTTTCAAGTCTTAGTTTTGCTAATTTTTCTTTACTTATATTAAGTTCCTTAGTCTTAGTTTCTATTAAATTATTTAAAGTTTTTACATCAGTTATATTTTCTGGTATTTCTTTTTTGTACTCATCTATTTTAGTAACATTTTGTGTAAGTTCTGTTGTATAAGCTTTTTCATTTTCTTCAAGCTTAATTAAACTTTGTTCTTTTTCATTAGTTGTAGTTATTATAGCCAAAACTTCTTTTTCTATTTTTTCTTTTAAAGATATTTTATCTATAACTTTTAATAATTCGCCTTTTAAGTTGTCTATTATACTCTTTAACTCTGTACCTAAGTTTTTAACTACTTGCGCAGTTTCTGAATTAAAGTTTTTATCTATATTTAAAGTAGATGATAACATACTCAAATGATTATTAACTTGTTCTAAATAAGCTGTTTTATTTGAGTTTAAAACTGTAAGATTATTTATTTTTTCTAAATTTTCTTTTTCTAGTTTATCTAAGTTTTCTTTAGCTACTTTTAATTCTTCTTTAGTTGGTATTTTTAAGTTTTCTTTTATAGTGGCTTTGTTTGGATGGTTTGTTGAACCACATACTGGACATGGCTCATTTTCTTGTAACTTGCTTGCAAGTATTCCTGCCTGTTCTTTTTTGTACAAGTCATCCATTGCTTCATAATTTTCTTTTACTTTTTTATACTCAACTTCAAATACTTTATATTCATTAACTTTATTATTGTGTTCTATATAAGTATTTTGGAAACTTCTAACAACTTTAAATAGCTCCCTTACTTCATCTAAAATTTTTGTTTTTGATTTTATATCACTTTCTAGTTCTACTTTTTTAGTTTCTAAAGTAGCTATATCTTTTAACTGAAGTTCTTTTTCTTCTTTAGATTTTTTTAGTTCTTCAGTTTCCTTTTTATTATTTATTATTTGCAGCTTACTATTTTCTACCTTTTGTTTTAACTGTATAACCTTATTGTTAAGGTTATCTAGTTCTATAATCTTTTCTTCTAATTTATTAAGATTATTTATTTCTACACTTAGCTTTTCTCTTTCAGGTTCTTTATTTTCTTCTATTTTTAATAAATTCCTTGATTCTTCTTGTTTTAGCTTTAAAGATTCTATATTTTTTAAACTTATATTATAATCTTCTTCTCTTTTAACTAATTTTTTATTATTTTCTACAAACTTGTCTTCTATATATTTTACTTCTTTTGCATTTTTTCCATCTATTATAGTTTTTGCTTTATTTTTATATTCATCTTCTTTTGATAAAAGTTCTTCTAAAGCTTTTAATATAATCTCTTTTTCTTTAATTAAATTATTATTAGTTTCTATAATAGCTTTTTCTTGATTTTTAACTTGTAGCTTATTATCTACTTCTTTTCCTTCTTCATTAAGAGTTTTATAAATATTAGTATCTCTTTCTAATAATTCTTTTAATTTTTCTATAACTAAAGGGAAATCTACATATTCTCCTATTACTATATCATGGTCACCCTTTATATTTTCCAAGTTAGTTTGCATTTTGTCTTTGCTTTTAGTTCTATTTTTACTAAGGTTTGCTGCTTTATCTTTAAGCTCTGTTTGTATTTTTTCAAAGTCGTAAGTATTAAATATTTTTCTAAATATTCCTTCTCTCTCTACAGAATCAGCTAATAATAATTTTTTAAACTCCCCTTGTGCAAGCATTACAATTTGTTTAAATTGATCTCTAGTTATACCTAGTATTTCTATTATTTTATCAGTGACATTTTTTACCTTAGTTATTACCTTCCCATCTGGTAGGGTTAAAGTAGCATCAGCAGACTTTTCCGTGTACCCCTCACCTCTAGCTTTTTTCTTTTTTTGCTTAGGTACTCTGTTTACTATGTATCTTTGACCTCTAAGTTCAAATTCTAATTCTACATAAGTTTCTTTGTTATCATCAGCAAAGTGACTTCTTAAAGAATCAGTTTCTCTACTTTCTCCACTTGCTTCTCCATATAAAGCATAGCTTATAGCATCAAATATAGTTGTTTTTCCCGCTCCAGTTTTTCCTGATATAACAAATATATTTCTACCTTTTAATTCTTCAAAATCTATAACTTGCTTAGATGCATAAGGTCCAAATGCACTTATAGTTAATTTTATTGGTCTCACCTACTACACCTCCTCTTTAAGTACATCTTTTATAGTATCTATTAGCACATTTTCTTTTTTGTCGGTATAATCACCGCTACCATAAGCTTCATAGAAATCTTTAAATAAATCTATTTTACTTTTCTTTCTAAATTCACCTTTTGCTACAGTACTATTATCTGCTACATTTCTTTTTCTTTCTCTAGTTATCAGCATTGTATTTGGATATACTGACTTTAACTTTTCCATAGGATTCATAAGTTCTCCATCATCAGTAAGTATAGCTTGTATATAGTCTTCTTTTCCTTCTTCTATTCCTCTACCTTCACATATTAAGTCTTCTATATTTCCTTTTATAATTCTTAAATCTCTAAGTGGCTTTAATTCCCTTAATTCAATATTTATATCTTTATCTTTTAAATCTAGTACTGCAACACTCTTTTTTTGTTTAACTTCTGAGAATGAGTATTTAAGTAAAGATCCTGAGTATCTCATAGTCTCTCTTCCTATTCTTTGTCTACCATGTAAATGACCTAATGCCACATAATCAAAATCTTTAAATATATTCCCATCTATAAGGTCTGTCCCACCTATAGATAGCGGTCTTTCTGATTCTGAAGTTTCAAGCTCTGCAACTTCGTATTTATGGTCACTTACATCTATTGCTTCTTCTCTTTTCATAGTTACGTATCCATGACCTATAAAAATGTTTATCTCATTTACATTTAACTCTTCTTTTATTTTATCTATAATAGCTACCATTGCATCGTTGTGGCTTTTTATTTCTTTATTATCAAGAAGTTTTTTAATAAGTGCTGGGTCTTTATAAGGTACTAAATAGAAGTTTACTTTTTGATTATTATCAAGTAAAACTACTTTTCTATATAGTTCTTCATCACTTCCTGCTATATATAACCCTTGCTTTTCTAGTATTTTACTACCAAAACTTAATCTTTCTCCACTATCGTGGTTCCCTGATATTACCAGTACAGATACATTTCTATCTATTACTAAAGAGCTTAAAGTTTCATTTAACAATTCTACTGCTTCTACTGGTGGTATAGATCTATCATATACGTCACCTGCTATTATAAGTACATCTGCATTTTCTTCATCTATAAGTTCTATTAATTTATTTAAAATGTATTTTTGATCATCTATCATTGAATATTCATTTACTATTTTTCCTATATGCCAATCACTAGTGTGAATAATTTTCATAAATCACCCTCCTTAATATAATAAATAACTCAAATTATAATTTTTTATTTACTATTCTTATTATACTATAAATTTCAATGGGGCTGTCGCACTAAAAAATTATATACAATATATTGTGCTAATTCAAATTATGCATAACTATATATTGT
>CALFLM010000014.1 GCA_937880075.1 uncultured Romboutsia sp.
TTGAACAATACAAAATAATAATTTTACCTAATGAAGTATTTTAATTAAAACATATGATACTCGCTACTGCTTTGATCAACGTGTTGTCGAATCATTTATGTCACATCAATCGCTTGAACCACTACGTAGGCAAACAATTTCAAAATATCATTTTTGTACTTGCATAGTTATTTATATTACTTTCATTCATAGATTACTAGCAAAATTTTCATATCATAGTTTCCTTATACGTAAAAAAGAAGATTAACATTAGGTAACCTTCTTTTTAATAATTTGATTGATTTAATTATATTATATAATTTATCTCTAAATTCATTAAGTATTCACTTATTTTATCACTAACTTGTATTAATTTATCCGAACTATATCCAAGTATCTTAATACTTATATAATTATATTGAGTCATAGATGCAGCGCCTTCAACATCACTATTTTTTAAAATTTCTCTAATAGTATTTAAAACTTCTTTATCATTTGTAAAGTTTGCTATTAATATATTTGCAAAATGAGTGTATCCTTCATACATACCAAAATTTTCTATATCCATTTCTTTTGGATTATAATTAGTATTATCTACATATACAAGCTTATTATCGCATTCAACTTCTACATATGATTTATAGTATTTATATTTAAACCTTTCACCATGTGCTACTCTTCCACAATTTATAATATCCATAAATATCAACTTAGATGATAAGTCTTCAAGTTTTATATTTATATTACTTTTAAAAGCAGAATCTTTAAATGGAATTGTAGGAAGTAGGTTATATCTAAAAAAGCTATTTTTTCCTACATATATATTACACTCTCTTTTTGCCTCATCTTCTATCATAGTGTGTATTTTTTCAAAAGACTGCGAAGTTAGCTCCATCTTAGTGTTATCACCTAAAGTTATATCATATTCTTGAACATCACCATCCATAGTACCTGCTGAAGATGACATAATTATAACTTTTATAAAATCATCACTTTTATAAAATGGTGGAGCAACCTTAAATGGTGAAGTAAAATAAACATCATCAAGTATAATTTTACCATTTTTGTTTAATGTTCTTATTTTTACCCTTGAAATTTCTGCATATTTATTACTCATACTGGTTTAACCCTTCCAATAATACATTGGATTTTATCCAATCTACAACATCATTTACTCCTTCCATTCCTCTAATATTAGTGAATATGAAAGGTTTATCATCTCTCATTTTCTTTGAGTCTCTTTCCATTACAGAAAGGTCTGCTCCAACATATGGTGCTAAATCAATTTTATTTATAACCAATAAGTCAGAGCGTGTTATTCCTGGTCCACCTTTTCTAGGGATTTTATCTCCTTCAGCTACATCTATTACAAATATTGTAGCATCTGATAATTCTGGGCTAAATGTTGCTGATAAATTGTCTCCTCCACTTTCTATAAATATTATATCAAGATCTAGAAACTTATTAGCTAGTTCATCAACTGCTTCTAAATTCATAGAAGCATCTTCCCTAATTGCAGTATGAGGACATCCTCCAGTTTCAACACCTACTATTCTTTCTATTGGCAATATTGAGTTTTTATGTAAAAACTCTGCATCTTCTTTTGTATATATATCATTAGTTATTACACCTATGCTATAATCCTTTGACATTACTCTTATTAATTTTTCTATTAAAGCAGTTTTACCTGATCCTACAGGTCCGGCTACTCCTATTTTTACGTAAGAAATAAAAATCCCTCCATTTCATTATGACATATAAAGTCTTGAGTAAAGATTTTCATGTTGCATACATCTTATATCAAATCCTGGTGTTGATAAACATAAATCATCTATTGTTAATTCATCTAATTTATTAATTACTTCTTCAAATATATCATGCGATTTATAAAGTAATTGCTGACCTTGAGTTTGGCTAAGGGGAATACTTTTTACACAATTTGTAATTGTTGACGATGTATAAGAGTATAAAAATCCCTCTATAGCTTTTTTCCTTTCAATCCCTACTGACTGACAAAATATACCATATGCAACAGTATGAGTAGGTAGATTATCTTTACTTTTACCTACATAATCTAAAAAGTTATTATTTTTATAATCAATATCTGTACTCATTAAGGTTTTTATAAATCTTGATCCTAATTTTTGACTTGCCAATCTTATTTCTTTAGGTGATTTACTTGCATTTAATATATTATCTAATCTTATTAATTTATCTAAACGCTCTTTATCCGCATATTCATATGATAAATTTATAGCCAACAATTCACTATATAAGAAGTTAGATTTTAAATTGCACTTTAAATATTCAAATGATGTATCTACATTTGTAACTAACTTCTTTTGTATATATGTTTCAAGTCCATATGAATGGCTATACGCTCCTATTGGAAATAAAGAATCATTTATTTGAAATAACATAAATAAATTTTTATCTATAGAACTTTTCATGTGTATGTCCCTTCATTAATATTTTAATGATGATGTGCATTTATAGATGATGATATACTTTTATTAAAATCAAATTGACTTTCTTCTACTGTAACATTTACGCCTATTTTTTCTAACATTTCTTTCATTGGCTCACTATATATTGTTATAAACTCATTATGGCTATTTCCTTCAAATAAAGTAGCATGTCTATTACCTATCTCATAACAAACCTTTGGCACTAAGTGAGTATCATCAACTTTAACAACTAATGCTTTATCCTTAGGAATATTAACAGATATAACATTATCGCCATTTATAGCCAGTACATCACCTTGACGAAGCCCTCTTGTTAATATATCATTATCTAATTTTATACCTACCTCAATTCCATTTTGACTAGTTTTTCTATGAAGCTTTTTAAATGCTTCATGCCACTCTATATCTACATAATCAATGTTACTATTTTTAAATTGTTCATCATTTATATTTCCAATTACTTTTTCAACTAACATATACGCTCCTATTTATTCACCATAAATTTGTTAAAATTAAAAATCCTGGTATCCATGCTGTAAATATACCCTCAAATATAGCTAGATAAGGTACAAATTTTAATTCTTTCTTTAATACATTTTCTATGAAACCTGTTAGCCATAAAATACCCCATAGTATCCAAATTATAGCCATTTTCCAGTCGCCATTTATATAAAAATCTATCCAAGCTGCTGGTATAGTGTTAATTGCAACAAATAAACTATACCAACCATATAGTCTATTATCTAAGTTAAATATAGAGTTTACAGCTACAAATAAATATGTAAAACCAAATAATAAGCCTGTAGCTGCTGAATAAAAATCACCTATATCATCTATTAATATAAAGTCTCCATGAACTATGGTTATAATATTGATAATTATAGACAATAAACCTACAAACACATTCATTACTGCTGCTGACTTAGAATCAACATTGGTGATTCTTGCTATACCATTATTTATTAATACAATTCCTACATATAATAAAACTACTCCTAGCATTTTTATATACCTTCTATCTTTAGAATAAGTTATATCTTTGAGCTAATGGCAGTTCTTTTGCTGGTTCACAAGTTATTAAATCACCATCTACTTTTACTTCATAGGTTTCTGGATTTACTGTTATTTCTGGAGTCTTATCATTTAATACCATATCTCTTTTTCCTATATTTCTACAGTTTTTAACTGGATAAATAGTCTTTTTAAGACCTAGTTTTTTGCCTATTTCATTGTCATATGATACCTTTGATACAAATGTTAAACAGTTTTTGTATTTAGCTTGTCCATGGGCTCCAAACATGTGTCTATATAGTACTGGTTGAGGTGTTGGTATAGATGCATTAGGATCTCCCATTTTAGCAGCTGTTATCATTCCACCTTTTATTATCATATCTGGTTTTACTCCAAAATAAGCATTATTCCATACTACTAAATCTGCAAATTTACCAACTTCAATAGATCCTATATAATCAGAAACTCCTTGTGCTATAGCTGGATTTATAGTATATTTTGCTATATATCTTCTAGCCCTAAAGTTATCATTATCGCCTTTTTCTTCCTTTAATTGACCACGTTGTACCTTCATTTTATGAGCAGTTTGCCAAGTACGAGTTATAACCTCTCCAACTCTACCCATAGCTTGAGAGTCAGAACTCATTATACTAAATATACCCATGTCGTGAAGTACGTCTTCTGCTGCTATTGTTTCTGGTCTTACTCTTGAATCTGCAAATGCAACGTCTTCCTCGATTCTTTCATCTAAGTGATGACAAACCATTAACATATCTATATGTTCATCTATTGTATTTACAGTATATGGCATAGTTGGGTTTGTTGATGCTGGTAATACATTTGAAAAAGCAGCTGCCTTTATTATGTCAGGTGAATGTCCTCCTCCTGCACCCTCTGTATGGAATGTATGTATAGTTCTCCCAGCTATTGCCTCTATTGTATCTTCTAAATATCCAGCTTCATTTAATGTATCTGTATGTATTGCAACTTGTACATCATATTCTTCAGCTACATTTAAACAAGCATCAATTACTGCTGGAGTTGCTCCCCAGTCTTCATGTATTTTAAATCCAACTGCACCTGCTGATACTTGTTCTTCTAAAGATAAGTTTGTTGAACAGTTTCCTTTACCATAAAATCCTAAGTTCATTGGGTACTCTTCTGCTGCTTCAAGCATTCTCTCAATATTCCAAGGGCCAGGAGTACATGTAGTAGCATTAGTGCCATCTGATGGACCTACCCCACCACCTATCATAGTTGTCACACCACTATATAGTGCTGTATCTATTTGTTGTGGAGATATAAAGTGTATATGAGTATCTATACCACCAGCAGTAACTATTGCACCCTCTGCAGAAAGAGCTTCTGTAGATGCACCAACTACCATATTATGATCTACTCCATCCATAATATCATGATTTCCTGCTTTACCTATTCCAACTATTTTTCCATCTTTTATACCAATATCAGCCTTAACAATACCCCAGTAATCAAGTATTAGTGCGTTGGTTATTACTAAGTCTAAATCTCCACATTTACTAGTTCCTGTAGCTGATTGTCCCATACCATTTCTAAGACTTTTTCCTCCACCAAATTTACATTCATCTCCATAAACTGTGTAGTCTTTTTCTACTTCTATAAATAAGTCTGTATCTCCAAGTCTTACTTTATCTCCAACAGTTGGACCATACATTGATATATACTTACTTGATTTTATTTTTTGACTCATATTATCCCCTACCTTATTTAATAAATCCTTTTATTTTTGCATTATCTAACGATCTCTTTATAGTAGTGTCATTTATTTGTGCTTCTGTCAATCCATTAAATCCAAATACTCTTTGACTACCACCAAACTCAACTAAATTTACTTCTTTTTCTTCTCCTGGCTCAAATCTAACCGCTGTTCCTGCTGCAATATCTAAACGCATCCCATATGCTCTTTCTCTGTCTAATTTTAATGATTTATTAACTTCAAAAAAATGATAGTGAGATCCAACTTGTATCGCTCTATCTCCAGTATTTACAACTTTTAAAGTTATTGACTTTTTACCTTCATTTATAGTTATTTCTTTTCTAGCTGGTTTTATTTCGCCTGGTACCATAATTTTCACCCCTTTATTATTGAATTGGATTGTGTACAGTTACTAATTTAGTTCCATCTGGAAATGTTGCTTCAATTTGAACTTCATGTAAAACTTCAGCAACCCCTTCCATAACATCATCTTTAGTAAGTATTTTTGTTCCTAATCTCATTAAATCTGGTACTGACTTACCTTCTCTTGCTAATTCTAAAAGTTCTGATGATATAAGTGCAGTTGACTCTACAAAGTTTAACTTTATTCCTCTACTTTTTCTGTCTTTTGCTAATTCTCCCGCACAATGTAACATTAACTTTTCAATTTCTTTAGGTGTTAATCTCATAAATTCCTCCTTTTTATTAGAGTTTTATACAAGTTAATTATTTACAAACTTTAGTTTATTTATTCTAATTGTTAACTCAATTAATTACAGATGATGAAAATTTTTTTCTTGGACAACATATCATCTAATATTTCAAAATGTATTTTTTAATTTATCTATTGAAAAAATTAACTAATACAACGAGTTAATTAGTTTATATATATTTTTGATAA
>CALFLM010000015.1 GCA_937880075.1 uncultured Romboutsia sp.
AGTTACCTCAATTAAACTCTTATTCAGAATTTTATCTAATTCTTTCTCTGATAAATTATTATACTTTTCTACTTCTTCTAAATATTTTAAATCTGACTTTGAAATACTCTTTATCAATCCTTCTATAGACTTTATCTTATACTCTTTATAGTCTTTTACTAAAAATGATGTTTTAGAATTTTTTATTCCTTTTTGTAAATTAATTAATCTAGATAAATATTCGTCTTTTTTCTCCATTACATGTTCTTCTTTTTTAACTACATCTTCTAAAATTATATTACTTTCTACGATATAGTCTTTTATCTTTTGCATATCTAGTGTTATCGAATTATAATAAAAGTTTGTTAATATAACTAATAATACTACAACAGATGATATTAATAAGCCTACGTACTTCATAAAATTTCCTCCTAAGTTATAATTTATATATTAAATTTATATTCATATTTTATAACTTTATTACTTTTTATTTAAATGTATATTGAAAAATTGTCAAACTTATATTAAACTACAATTAAAATTATCAATTTATTTATAGGAGGATAATATGTTTGAAAAAATAAGATCAATAATTTCAGAACAATTATCTATAGATGATGTAGATACTATAACTTTAGATACTTCCTTAACAGAAGACTTAGAAGCAGATTCTTTAGATGCCGTTGAAGTTATAATGGCTCTTGAAGATGAATTTGGTATAGAAATACCAGATGAAGAAGCTGAACACTTCAAAACTATAGGCGATATATGTAAATTCATAGAAAATAATAAATAAAAACCGAGATTAATTCTCGGTTTTTATTTATTGTCAGCAACAACAATCATCATTATTGTTATTAAATAGAAATAATATAAATACTATGGCTACAATCCATACTAATGAGTTATTTTGATCAAAAAAGCACCCTAAGTCTCCGTTACTAAGTATTAATAAAACAACTAGCCCTAATATAAGAAATACTAATGTAGGATTATCATTAAAGAAATCAAATCCCCTAAACATCTCCTTTAATTGATCCATATATACTCCCCCTTGATATGCAGACAATTGGTCTATTGATAATATATATGAACAAATTTAAATTTTAGTGCTTGTATAAAAAATAAGCACTAATATAAAAAATATTAATGCTTATCTGAAATTTATTTTTCCTCATAGAATCTTACATTTTTTATAACTATATCTATACTTCCATCTGGATTTTGCCTTACACTGTATTTCATCGGATCTTCAAAATCTGTTAAGTCTGCTTTTATATCAAATCCATTATCTGTTTTAATACCTCTTTTTTTAAGTTTTTTTTCAACCCATTTCTTATCTATATTAAAACTTTCATCTAAACCTTTATCTTCCATATGTTCTTTAAAGCTTTCTTTAAGTTCATCACTTTTTATAGAGTTTTCTACAAATTCATTCAAATCAATTTCATGTTTTTCTTTTAATGTATAATTTAATATACTTCTTACTTCCTCTGCTTGCTTTATATCCTCACTTAAAGCATTTGTTATCCAATTTTCAGCTGTATTTTTAAATACTTTAGTCTTATATTTATCATCATCAACTCTTTCTGCATTTAAAAATTCTGTTATAAACTTAGACTCTATTTCTGCCTTTTCTGCATCTTTATCTAAGAGTCTTAACTGGAATTCATCATTCATTCCACTTACACCAATTAATGCACATTGCTTTTGTCTTCCAGTCTCCGGTATACCTATTTCATTAGCAACCATTTGTATATTAAATTTTTCATCTACAAATTCTATAGAGTGAGTATATAATTTTTTATAATCTAGTTTTAATATAGATACATATTTTTCATCCTTTACTGTATATAAACAAATAGCTAAATCACAAGATTCCAACTCTGAATTTATTTTCATAATATCAAATAAGTATGCTGCTATTTCTTTTGAATTTTCTAAGAATGTACTTTCGTCATATATAATTTGTTCACAACAATTTCTAACTACATTATCATTATAATTTTTAAAAACACCTTTTCTTAAGTCATCATCTTTTGCAACTCTTTTTATAATCTTTTGAAAAAACTTATCTACTTCTGGATTAATTTTTCCTTCAAAATCATTTAATATTGGTACATCACTATTTTTATCTAAAACATGTACAATAAATTTATGTATTATCATAATTCCCACCTCAAATTAATTATTTTTTCTTAATTTTTCAATTAGATTTTTTATGTCACTTGGCAACTCTGCTTTAAATTCTAAATTTTCCTTAGTTCTTGGTTGCTTAAATACTAAGCTATATGCATGTAAAGCTTGTCTATTTATAAGACTTTCATCCACATATCCATATAGCTCATCTCCAATTATACCATGGCCAATATGTGACATGTGTACTCTTATCTGATGTGTTCTACCTGTTTCTAATTTTACTTCTAATACAGTCGCATCATTTAGCCTCTCTAAAACTTTATAATGTGTTATTGATGCTTGTCCTTTTTCGTCAACTATTCTCTTTATACTATCTTCAGTTGGTCTATATATAGGTTCATCTATTGTTCCTTCATCATTTTCTACGACACCTTTAACCACTGTTATATATTTTTTTTCAACATCATCATTTCCCATATCAACAGATAGTGTATGATGTGCATAAGCATTTTTAGCAACTATTACAAGGCCTGAAGTATTCATATCTAATCTATTTACAAATCTTACTTTTACATTTTCATTTTTTTCTTTAATATAGTATGTTATTCCATTTGCTATTGTATTATCAAAATGACCTTTAGTTGGATGCACTACCATAAAAGGAGGTTTATTAACCATTATTATATCAAAATCATCATATAGTATATTTAAATTTAAATTTTGTGGCTCAAAATTTGCCATTTCCTCATCTATCTTTACTTCTATTAAATCTCCTTTTTTAAGCTTCGTGCTTGGCTTTTTAAAAACTCCATTTACAAATACACTTTGATCTCGCTTCATCTTTGATATTGACCTTACAGAAAAATTCAATTTATCTAATAAAACTTCCTTTAGAGTTAATTCTTCTTCATTTGTATACGATATAAGGTTGTATTTTTGGTCTTCTTTTTTAAACAAATTTACACCATCCTTCATTAATAATAACATTATCTATTTTATACTATTTTTTTAAAATAGATAAGGATTTTTTGTATCTACAAAAAATTATATTTATATAATGGTGCATATTTTAAATATAAAGTAACTAATTCCCTTTCCAAATTATGCTATAATACAAAGTATAAAGGGGTGTAGAGATGAGAAGAATTATAACTATAAATTCAAATCAAGTAAATAAATCTGTTGAGACTAAAAAAATACTAGAAGAAAAACTAATCGATGCTGGATTTGAAGTAACATATGAGTTTTGTCAAGATGCCGAACTTATAATATCAATTGGGGGAGATGGTTCCTTTTTAAAAACTGTTCATGATTTTGACTTTACTCAAACTCCTATAATAGGAATAAATACTGGTCATCTTGGTTTTTTCCCTGAAATATCACCTAACCATATAGATAGTTTTATTGAATCTTATAAGAATAATGATTTTTTAGTGCAAGATATATCTTTGCTAAAAGCCAATATATGCACTAATAATTGTAACTCTAATATGTATGCCATAAATGAGGTTGTAGTAAAAGGGGATAAATCTAGAACTATACATCTTAGTTTAGATGTTAATAACAAACATATACAAAATTTTAGTGGCGATGGAATGATTATATCTACTCCAACTGGTTCTACTGCTTACAATTATGCAGCTGGTGGAAGTATAGTAGACCCTGGCTTAAATCTTATGCAACTTACACCACTTTATCCTATAAATACTAATGCATATAGATGCTTTACATCTAGCATAATTTTTTCTAGTGAGTCTATAATAAAAATAATACCTGAATATAGATTTGAAGACTCTATACTAATAGTTATAGATGGAATTGAATATAGATTTAATCAAATGTCTAATATAGAAATATCTCTCTCTGATTTGAAAATAAAACTACTTAGAATGTTAGATTATGAATTTTGGAGTAGAGTTTCAGAAAAATTTTTATAATATCTTGGAGGAAATACATATGAAAATTGGAGTAATGAGTGATACTCATGGAAGCTTAACTTATTTTGAAAAAGCATTAGATGTATTATCTGATTGTGATGTTTTAATCCATGGTGGAGATATCCTTTATCATGGACCTAGAAATGATATACCGAAAGGATATAATCCAAAAGGTTTAATTTCTAAAATAAATTCATTAGATAATATAATCATAGCTAGAGGTAACTGCGATGCTGATGTAGATCAAATGGTAATAAATCATCCTATTCAAAGTCCTTATGTTATGAGCCAATTTGGTGAAACTAGAATAGTTACCACTCATGGTTATACAGATTCTAAAGAAGATACAATCAATAAAGCTAAAAGTATGGGAGCTGATATACTAATCCTTGGACATACCCATGTTAAAGAGTTGTATCTTGATGAAAATTTAGTAGTTCTAAACCCTGGAAGTACTTCTATACCCAAAGATGGTACTCATTCTGTAGGTATAATAGACATTATTCAAAATGAAGATGAAATTAATATGAATTTTAATTTAATAGATATTAATACTAAAGATATAATAAATCTTGACTAATATAGAAATTTTTTAAGGAGTGGTATACTTACCACTCCTTGTTTTATTATTAATTATCTGAAGTTTTTATATCATGAACATTTTTGCTATCCTTGCTACTTTTGCTATCACTGCTACTCTTACTATTATTTACTGGTTTATGTTTAATTATTTTCTTTTTATCTTTAGCTGGCTTATTAATATGAGAATGTTTACTATCATTGGAACTTTTACTATTGTGCGAATGATTTGTTTGTTTCATAATATTTGTACTCCTTTAATATATTATTAATCCTCTTCGTATTCATCTTCTTCGTCACAATCTCCATTCATATCATCTATTCTACATTTATGTTTCTTACCACAGCAACCGCAAGTAACATAAATATTTATAGGAGTATGAACAGTTATTGGTCCAATGTTATTAGTTGCATTTGATTGGTTATCGTTATTAGCATTTGATGTAGCTGTTGCATCTGCATCTGCATCCGCATCTGTATCTACATCAGTGTCTACATCTGTGTCTGCTTCGGCTTCGGCTTCTACTTCTACATCTGTATCAGCTTCTGCGTCTGCTTCGGCTTCTGCTTCGGCTTCTGCGTCTGCTTCTGCATCAGCTTCTGCGTCTGCTTCTGCGTCGGCTTCGGCTTCTGCTTCGGCGTCTGCTTCTGCGTCGGCTTCGGCTTCTGCTTCGGCTTCTGCGTCTGCTTCGGCTTCTGCACATGCGTCTGCTTCTGCTTCGGCTTCGGCTTCTGCTTCTGCTTCTGCGTCTGCATCAGCATCAGCTTCTGCGTCTGCTTCTGCATCAGCATCAGCTTCTGCGTCTGCGTCGGCATCAGCGTCAGCTTCGGCTTCGGCTTCTGCTTCTGCACATGCGTCTGCATCAACTTCTGCTTCTGCTTCTGCGTCGGCTTCGGCTTCGGCTTCTGAATCTGCGTCTGCTTCGGCTTCGGCTTCGGCTTCGGCTTCTGCTTCTGAATCTGCGTCTGCTTCGGCTTCGGCTTCGGCTTCGGCACATGCATCTGCTCTTGCTTCTACATCTACATCTGAATCTGCGTCGGCATCTGAATCTGCATCTGCATCTGAATCTGCATCTGCTTCTGAATCTGCGTCGGCGTCTGAGTCTGCGTCTGAATCTGCGTCTGCTTCGGCTTCGGCATCAGCGTCTGCGTCAGCATCTGCATCTGCGTCTGCTTCGGCTTCGGCACATGCATCTGCATCTGCGTCTGCATCTGCGTCTGAATCTACATCTGCATCTGCTTTTGAATCTGAGTCTGCATCTGAATCTGCGTCTACATCTGCTTCTGCTTCTGCATTTGCTTCCGCTTCAGCTTTTGCTTTTGCTTCTAATTCAGCTTCTAACATTGCTTTTAGTTTTGATTGTGAATCCATATTAGATTCTAAATCCATATCTATATCTTCTTTATTTTTATGTTTTGGTTCTTTGTAATATTTATCATCTTTCATTTTTTTTCTTTTTTCTCTTTTTTCTTTAAGATGTCTTCTCTTTTCATTATCTAACTTATTTGATGATGGGGATACTCTTCTTGTCTCAACTTTTGGTTTTGGCATATATTTGTTTCGCCTCCAGGAGTATTTGATTAAGTAGATTATTTATCTACTTAATAATATATATTATTTATTTAGACAGATTGTTACAGTTTATCTAAAATAATATTAAATTTAAATAAAAAACAGCCCTATATAGGACTGCTTTTTATTTAAATTTAGCATATTTTTTATCTTTTCGCATATTTTTGTGATATTTTAACTATTAAATTTGAACACTTTTCTAATGCAATTATTGGGATACACTCATTTTTACTATGGAAATTAAGCCCTCCTGTAAATATATTTGGACACGGTAACCCCATAAATGATAGTCTAGCCCCATCTGTGCCACCTCTAATTGGCACTATTATTGGAGTTATATCACATTCCTTCATAGCTTCCTCCGCTATATCAACAATAAACTTAACAGGTTCTACTTTTTCCTTCATATTATAGTATTGATCATTTATCTCTAACGTAACTCTTCCATTATATTTTTCACTTACTTTAGATATAGCATCTTTCATATATTGCTTTCTATGCTCAAATTTTTCCTTACTATGATCTCTTATTATATAAATCATAGTTGCATTTTCAACGTTTCCATTTATATCATTCAAATGATAGAATCCTTCATATCCTTCTGTGGTTTCTGGTCTCTCACTCTGAGGTAACATTTGTGATATTTCTGTAGCTATATGTAAAGCATTTATCATCTTATTTTTTGCTGCCCCTGGATGTACATTTCTTCCCTGTATAGTTATCGTAGCTCCTGCCGCATTGAAGTTTTCATATTGAAGCTCTCCCATTATTCCACCATCAATAGTATATGCATACTTTGCACCAAACTTTTCAACATTAAATAAATCTGCCCCTCTACCTATTTCCTCATCTGGTGTAAATCCAATTTTTATATCCCCATGTTTTATTTCTGGATTATTTACTAAATACTCTATTGCAGTAACTATTTCAGATATACCAGCCTTATCATCTGCACCTAGTAGTGTCGTCCCATCTGTAACAATTAAATCTTCACCTATAAATTTTTTCAGGTCAGGATAATCTTTAGATGATGTTATTATATTTAATTCTTCATTTAAAACTATATCCCCACCATCATAATTTTTTATTATCTTTGGCTTAACATTTTTACCAGTAATATCTGGTGCAGTATCTAAATGTGATATAAATCCTATAGTTTCTACACCTTCTGTATTTCCTTTTAATGTTGCCATAACATAACTATTTTCATCAATATGTGCATCTTCTAATCCTAAAGATTTAAGTTCCTCTACTAAATAATTAGCAAATATTCTTTGTCCTTCGCTTGATGGACAATTTGAATTATTAGGATTTGCAGTTGTATCAAAAGTAACATATTTTAAAAATCTTTCAACTACCTTTTCTCTCATATTCAACCCTTCCTTTATATTTATTGTTAAATTTTGTATATAAATATTGTTATAACCATTATAATATAATTTCCTTATACATAAAAAATAAAACACTATATAGTGTTTTATTTTATGTGAAAATTCTTACCTTTTTTATTCTATTTTTATCTAAACTTTCTATACAGAATTTTATATTATCTACCTCTATTACTTCATTTTCTTCAGGTAAGCGTTTTAGATGTCCTATTATATATCCACCTATAGAGTCAAATTCTTCAGATTCTAATCTTACACCTATGAGCTCATTTACATCTGTAATTTTTATACTACCTTCTACAATATATTCATCTTCTTTTATTACTTGTATTTCTTCTTCTTCCTCATCATATTCATCTTCTATATCTCCAACTATTACTTCAACTAAATCTTCTATAGTTATAAGTCCTGATGTTCCTCCATACTCATCTACAACTATCGCCATTTGACTTTTTTCTATTTTCATTTCTTCAAGTAATTGTGTTATTTTCTTAAATTCATATGTGAAGAATGGCTCTCTTATATAGTCCTTTATATTAAAGCTTTGTATTTCTTCGTCACTTAAAAATATTATATCTTTTATATTTAAAACACCTATTATATCATCTATCGATTCATTATATACAGGCATCCTACTAAACTTTTCATTTTTAAACATTTCTATTATTTCTTCATATTTATCTTCGCTATTTATAGCTATTATATCTAACCTTTGTACCATAGCTTCTTTAGCTTGCATGTCACCAAATTGAAATACATTGTTTATTATTTGTCTTTCTTCTATTTCAAGAACACCTTCTTCGTGACCAACATTTACCATAGTTTTTAACTCTTCTTCAGTTATATATGGTTGCGAACCTTTATCTTTAACACCTAATAGTTTAAATATAATATTTGTTATTATATTAAATATCCACACTATAGGTCTAACTATAAATATTACTAACTTTATAGGCTTAGATACAAATACTGCCACTTTTTCAGAATTATTTGCAGCTATAGTTTTTGGAGTTATTTCTCCAAATATTAATACTAATACAGTCATAACTGCTGTTGCTAATGGAACAGCACCTGGCTTATCACCTAATATTTCCATAAATAAAGATGTTGATATTGATGTTGCTGCTATATTAACAACATTATTTCCTACTAATATAGAACTTAATAATTTATTCGGTTCTTCTATTAAGTCACTAACTAATTTGGCTCCTTTTACTCCCTCTTCTTTCATATGTCTGATTCTTATTTTACTTAATGACATTAATGATGTTTCAGATGCAGAGAAGAAACCTGAACCTATAAGCAATATTACTAAAATTGCAATTTGAATCAAAATACCGGTCGAATCCAACCTTTACCACACTCCTAATTTTTATTTTAATTTTAATAAATTATATCATACTTAACTGTATTTGGTAAATAATATAAACTCCTATAATTTCTTATATTATATTTTGCACTTTATATAACCAGTATTCAAATTATATTTTCACTTTTATATAAATATATATTATGATTTACAAGTTAATATAATAATATATATTTCAAATAGCCAATAATAAACAACATCTATATTCATATATTGACTCTATAGTTTTTGATAAATTTAGACAAATATATTCAATAAATCTTTTTTATCTTAAAATTTGTCACATTTCGCCTTAATATTCATATGTTATATTAAGAGAAACTTATTTAAGGTTTCTCTTAAATAACAAAAACTTCAAAATAAAACTCCTGTAAATATTTTAGTGATCGGATATAAATAAAAATTCTCCCCATATTTTAAACCACCTATTCATCCCCCCGTAGGTGGTTTTTTTATTATAATGTATATAAAATAATAATTTGTTAATACTTATTACTGAGAGCAGAAATTGTATATCTCTCCCCCTAATAAGTATATATGGAGTCTACAAACTACCCCTTGTAGACGCCACTTTTTTAATTATATTCTAATTTAATTTTAGCCCCTTCCTTATCTTTTTGAAATATTACAATCAATTTAGATAAAACTAATTCTTTCAGCTATTTAATATGACTTATTATTCCGATACTTATATTCTTACTATAGTTCTTTTGAGTATTTCTAGGAATCTCTTTTTCAAAATATATAGTAGTTTTTTCTATATAACTATTCAGTCCAATAACTCTACTTAACTTATGATTTCTAAGAATAAATTTCATATTTATCTGCCATATTAAGTTAATTTTGTATAATATAATTATGATTATTTTACAAAATAACTTACTCTAAACATATATAAATTTTTTACTTAAATTACAATATAAAAAGTCTCAAATTATTGCGACTTTTTGTTATTTATATATTTATATTTTTTGCTATTTATTTTTATGTTAACCGATAAGTTAAATATTTAGTTTAACCTAGTTGATAATCTTAAAATCATTATTCATAAGTTTAAAGTTATCTTTTATATTTTCTGTCATATATATTTCTTTATCATTTGTTATAAATATTGCATCTACATTATCTAAATCTTCTACAAATTCAATTCCTTCTTTTAGACCCTTTGTGAAAGTTAATGTTGATAAAGCATCTGCATCTATTGAATTATCTGCTACTATAGATACACCTGCTATATCAGTTTCATATGGATATCCTGTTTTAGGATTTAAAATATGATGATACCTTACTCCATCTTCTTCTATAAATCTTTCATAGATTCCACTTGTTACAACTGTTTTATCAGATACATCAAGTGCACCAATAACTTCACCTCTATCATTAAATGGATCTTGTATGCCTACTTTCCAGTTGCTATCCGAGTTTTTTAATCCTAATGCATATATATTTCCACCTAAATCAATTATCGCACTATTTACACCTTCTTGTTTAAGTATTTTAGCTACTTCATCAGCTGCATATCCTTTTGCTATACTTCCAAGATCTACTTCCATTCCTTTTTTGGTTAAGAATGCTTCTTTTGTAGAGTCACTTATTTTAACATTGTTATAATCTATGTATCCTATGGTTTCATTTATCTCATCCTTACTGGGTACTTTAGCATCTTCAAGTCCTATACTCCATAATTTGACTAATGGCCCTATTGTAATATCATAACTTCCATTAGATAATCTAGAGTATTCGATTCCCTTTTTTAATATATCATAACTTATATCACTAAGTTTTACTTTCTCTATTCCCGCACTTTCATTTAACTTTGTTATTTCAGTATTTTCTTTATTAATACTCACTGAATCTTCTATCTCTACAATCTTTTCAAATGCCTTATCTAAAGTTTTCTGATTACCTCCATCATAAAGCGTTATACTTATTGGGGTCCCCATAAATATTTCTGTCCTGCTTATAGGTTCATTAATATTTTTTTTAGAACATCCTG
>CALFLM010000016.1 GCA_937880075.1 uncultured Romboutsia sp.
CTGGACAAACTAAAAGGCTTCCATCTTCATAAGTATATTCTGAATTACATTTTGGACAATTTGGTAAATTTTCCATATTTAATTTCCTCCATCTACTGTTGTTGTTCCCTATCTGTTGGGATTCTTATAGTTCTATATAATATCACATTCTTATAATATTGACAAACCCTGTCCTTATATATGTTATTCTATCTAGAATAATTCTATTATCTTATTTAGTTTAACTTTAAAAATTTATTATTGTGAATATGTATTATATTTATTAAATTATAATAACAATTAAATTTACCAATATAGTATATATCTCATAAAAATAAGGAAAGACTAATTATCTAGCCTTCCCTTATTTTTAATTACTTGATTTTATTTGTGTCCATGCATTGTCATATAATTTTTTAACATCTTTAGGTAAATCAACATATATTTCGCATCTATCCATTATCTCTTTTGGCATATATGCATTAGGATTATTTCTAACTTCCTCTGGTTGTTCTAATCTTGCTTGTTTGTTCGGAGTTGTATAACCTATTTCATCAGCTATTCTCAATGCACTTTCTTTATCACTTACAAAGTTTATGAATTTTTCAGCTCCTGAAACATTTTTGGCATTATGAGGTATACATAAGCTATCAATCCAGAAATTTGCACCTTCTTTAGGTACTACATAAGTTAAATTAGGATATTCATCTTGAAGGTTTAGTCCTTCTCCAGACCAAATCACATTTATATCAGATTCTCCTGCTGGAATCATAGTTGTTCCATTATCTACTCCATATACTGGATCTACTAATTTTCTTTGCTTTAATAATAATTCTTTAGCTTCTTCGATTTCTTTTGGGTTCTCTGAGTTTAAAGAATATCCAAGCTTCTTTAAAGCTACTCCTATAGTGTCTCTATAAGTATCAAACATAAAGATTTTATTTTTATATTTTTCATCCCATAATATATCCCAACTATCTACTTCTTCTTTTACTACATCTTTATTATATATAAGTCCTACTGTTCCAAACATATAAGGCACTGAATATTTATTGCCTGGATCTATATCTAAGTTTAAGTAATCTTCATCCATCTGAGATATATTAGGTATGTTATCTTTGTTTAATTCTTGAACAAGGTTATTTTTAATCATCCTTGGCATTAAAGCATCAGATACTAAAATAACATCATATTTAACTCCTGAATTACTAACTTTTTGGTACATAGTTTCCATGTCATCAAAAGTTTCAACATTAACTTTTATACCATATTGTTTCTCAAATTCTTTTATAGTCTCTTCATCTATATTTTCTCCATAGTTAAAAAAACTTATTTCTTCAGAATAATTTTTATTACATCCTACAAAAGATGTTCCAATTATTATGACACAAATTGATAAAAGTAATAATTTAAATGATCTTTTCATATTATAATTCCTTCCATTTTTATATAATTATTCTAATACCCTAATACCCTAAACTAAAAATAATCAATCTATTTTTCTATAATTTTTGAAATTTAACAATAAATTTATATATATATGGATATTAGAACTATTATAAAATAAGAGTATAAATATTATAAATAAGATTTTATTTGTATAATAATTTATAACATTGAATATAATATGTAAAAATAAGTTGTAAATTTATTTATTATTTCTATTTAGAAATAATAAACCTCATAAATATATTAAATGTTATATACTTATGAGGTCTTAATTAGTTATAAAATATTTCAATTTTATTTAAAATTTAGTCATCGTATCTGTCATCATAATCATCATCATCATATCTATCATCGTAATCATCGTCATAGTCATATCTGTCATCATCATATGGTTCTATACGCTCTTTACTAAACTCTATTATTCCACCTGTTAATGCATTTACTGATATATCGTATTCATAACCATCTTTTATAAGCTCTGCTTCATATTCTGGTGTTGAGTCATTATCAAAGTGGAACCCTCTTATTGTAGCTCCTGGAACCTTGCTTAACATTATTGACTTAGCTTTTGATTCTCCTATATATGTTCTATTAGTTGTGCTTCCATTATTATTTGTAGGCACATTGTTATTTACATTCGTATTATTATTTGTAGCTACATTGTTATTTGCATTTGTATTACTATTTGTACTTGTACTGTTATTTGTTGTTGGATTATTATAATTTCTTATACGTTCTTTACTAAACTCTCTTATTTCACCTGTTACTGCATCTACTGATATATCATACTCATAATCACCTTTTATAAGTTCTCCATCATATTCTGGTGTTGCATCATTATCAAGATAGAATTTACTTATTGTAGCTCCTGGTACTTTATTCAGCATTATTGATTTTGCCTTTGATTCTCCTATATAAGCTTTCCTAGTTGTACTTGCATTATTATTTTGCGTAGTGCTTTGTTGTGTAGTACTTTGTTGAGTATTTGCTGATGCATTATTTGCATTTCCATTACTATTAGGTGTAAATATAGCTTCTTTTTCAAACTTAATGATTTGTCCAGTTTTTGCATTTACATCAACTTCATACTCGTAATTATCTTTTATTAAAGTTCCATCATATTTAGGAGTTTTATCATCTCCATCATATGAAAATTCTAAAATATTTGCTCCTGGCACCTTATTTAACATTATTGATTTTGCTACTTCTGGTGTCACTTGTTTTACATTACTTACTAAGTTTTGTGATGCATAAGATACACCAACTACTGATAATCCAAAACCAGTTATTATTCCTACACCTAATATAAGATATTTTTTTAATACCATAGTTATCTTACCCTCCTATCTGTCTTATTTTTATATAAAATTATTTCTAAATCCAATAAAAATTTGGTACTAATATTCTTAAAATTGAGTTTTTAGCTAACTTTTTTGTTATTCTAAAAATGTACAGTTACTTTAGTATATTTACCTAACTCACTACTTATAAAAATCTCTCCATTGTAATTTTTAACTATTCTATTTGCAATAGATAGACCAATCCCAAAAGAATTATTATTTACTCTAGATTTATCAACTTTATAAAATCTCTTCATAACATTATTAATTTCTTCATTTGGTATACCTATGCCATTATCAATAACTTCTAGTTGCATTTTATTTGATATTTTTTTTAAATTTATTTTGATTTCTATATTATTTTTATTGTTATATTTAATTGAGTTATCAATAAATATAATTAATAGTTGTTTTAAATCATTAGAGTCAATTTTTACTTTCATATATTCATCAATATTAGTTATATAATTTACATTTGGATTTAAAATTTTATATTGCTCTATTACTTCATCAATTATTATTTGAGGTTCAATTTCATTTAATTTTTCTAAATCTATATCAACTTTTTCTGCTCTAGATAAAGTTAACATATCATTTACTATCTTCGTTAGCCTTTCAACCTCATTCAAGCATACATCTAACGACTTTTCTAGACGTTCTTCATCATTTTTACCCCATCTCTTAAGCATACTTAAATGTCCATTAAGTGCTGTTAGAGGTGTTTTTAACTCATGTGAGGCATCCGCCACAAATCTACTTTGCTCATTAAACGCCTCTTCTAACTCATCCATCATTGAGTTAAACACAATATTTACTTTATCTACTTCATCATTTAGTTCTGAAATTTCAGCTCTTTTATTAATTCCTTTTTCCTTTATTTCATTCATAGTTGTTATAAGCTTTCTAAGCCTGTTTATAAAATTTTTAGAAACATACATAGCTCCAACGCCACTTAAAACTAAACCTAGAATTGAGGTGAATACTAAAATTGGCAAAGAATTAGTAATAAATTCATCAAATATATCATCTTCTCTAATTATTTGTATTGTATATTTGGAATCACCTATTTCTAGTGGTCCTGTTATCAAATTATATATTTCAAAATCAAAAATTTTAAGTTTTGTTTCAATATCTTGATCTACATAATCTAGTTTAATACCTCTCCATATTTCTGACTGAGATTCATAATAAACTCTATCTGATGAATAAATTCTAATATATTCATCATTCTCACCTTGGCTTAAATTTTGTAGATATTCATAGAATCCTTTTTCTGAAAATTCTATATTGATATTTTGAGATAAGTTTACTACCTCTTCATATCTATCTTTTAGTAGATTTCTTTCATATTCATCTGTAAACATCCAAAATGTGACTAATTGACTAACTGTATATATAATTAAAATTAAAATAATTATAAAAAAAGAATTTCTTGTAATTTCTAAAAATATTGGTATTTTTTTAGTCTTCATGCCTAGCTCCTCATGATATAGCCAACTGATCTAACTGTCTGAATATATTCTTCCTTATTTCTATTATCTAACTTTGATCTTAAGTACCTAATATATACATCTGTAACATTAGTTTCTGGCTCATACCCATAACCCCATATTTTTTCTAGTAATTCTTCTCTTGTAACTACTTTGTCCTTATTATCTATTAATATAATTAATAACTCATACTCTTTATTGGTTAAGTTTATCTCATTATTATTTTTTTTAACTATCCTTGAGCTTCTATCAATTACAATATCCTTAAACTTAACTATAGAATTATTTAGATTATCTTGTCTTCTAAAAACTACTTCAATACGTGCAAGTAATTCTTCTATAGCAAAAGGCTTAGGTATGTAATCATCTGCTCCAATCTGAAGACCATTGACCTTATCCATTACACTGTCTCTCGCACTAAGCATTATTATTGGAGTGATTTTTACTCTTTTTATTCTTCTACATATTTCAAATCCATTCATTGAAGGAAGCATAATATCTAATATTATAAGATCGTATTCATTTTTTAGGGCTTCTTCTAGACCTTCTCTTCCATCTTCTTTAATACAAATACTATATCCCTCGTATTCTAGTTCTCCCTTTATAAAATCCGAAATACTATTTTCGTCCTCAACCATTAATATTCTCTTCACTATGATCACTCCTTTATAATTTACTACTTATGCGTAATTATATTTTTATACTATTTAATCATAATAATTATCTAATTCCGTAACAGCACCTAAATTTGTATCTACTGTAACTTCTCTAAGAATGTTATTTTCATCTTTTATTTTAAATTCGTACTCAAAACTACAAGTATCTAATTCGAATTTTTTCTTAACTCTTAATACATCTCCTTTAACTACTCCAAGCGCTATCTCTTTAGCCTGTTTAGTTGTATAATTAATATTAGACTTGGCTTTATTATATACTAGTGTAGCTCCTATTGCACCTAATCCAGCTACCGAAAATACACATATCGAAGTTGTTATTATTAATTTTTTCTTGTTTTTATTTATTATTTCCATTATTTTTTCTATATAATTATTCATTTTAATTTCTCCTTACGTCTATCTTTAATCTAATTATATAATATAAACTACTATTTTTCATAAATACAAAATTAGAATTAAATTAAAATTTTTTAATCTTTTTGTATGATTCAGCTTATTAATGTCTGCGATATATCGATTTTAAATCTATTACATAAAAAAATAAAATTTTTCATATACTTTTTGTATTTTTCTATAAAAGTTTTTAAACCCCTTATTTAAAAATAAAATAAACTAGATGAAGTATTTACCTCATCTAGTTTTATCAAAGCTATAATATATATTTAAAGTTAGTTTTAGTTTCAATTTGTTTCATAAAATATCTTACATTATTTAATTTATTTTTTATTATTTATTGAGCTATTATCTAATAGAGCTTTATTATAAAACACTTACTAAAATAGCGCCTTCACCAGTATAAGCCCCCATTGTAGCACCTATTTCAACTATATGTACACTTTCAAAGCTATTATCTTTTACAATTATATCTTTCATAAATATAGCGTTGTGTAAACAATTAGCATGTCCAATAAACAATGACTTTTTACTAGTATCAATATTTTTACTATGTATTAATTCTTTAATTTTTTCAAGTGCATTATCATACCCTTTAACTCTAAGTATAGGATTGATCTTATGATTTCCTACCTCTAAAATCACTTTCATATCCAATGCATCTGCTATTTTACCAGTCAATGAATTTACTTTTCCACCTTTTATAGTATTTTCTAAAGTATCTAACACACCATAAAATACTATTTTCTTTTTAATATTTTCTAAAATATCTACTATGTCTTCAAAACTTCTTTCTGTTTCTATTAATCTAGCAGCTATAACTGCTAATTGTCCTTGACCAACAGATCCTACCTCTGAATCTATTACAGCAATCTTTCCTATTTTATTATTTTCTTCACACATAAGTTTTGCTAAACTTGCCGTAGCATATGTATGCGATAATTTTGAAGATATAGTTATTACTATTAAATCTTGAATTTCTTCTTTGTTTCCTTCTTCATAACTTTCTAAAAATTTTTCTTCTGATGGATGTGAAGTTTTTGGAAGCTCATTAGATAATGACATTTTCTTATAAAACACACTATTTTTCATACTTCTATCAACAAACGTTTCATCACCAATATGAATATTTAAAGGTACTACTGTAATTCCATATTTTTTAACTAGTGCTGTACTTAAATCACACGCACTATCTGTAATCACTTTAATTTTTGCCATAATTTATTCTCCTTTTATATAAAACATTAATATATATGTTCTAATAATAATTATACATTATAAAATAAATTTATTATTTATTGTATTTTTGAACAATACAAAATAATAAATTTACCTAATGAAGTATTTTAATTAAAACATATATATTACATATCTAACTTCTATATTTTCCATAATCTTTTATTTAACATGTATTATTTAATTTATTTAAATAATTATACATAATAATATATACTATTTATAGACTTCATTTTTTCAAAAATTCTGTTTTATATTGTATACGTTAATTGTAAATTTAACTTAAGTAAAAAAATCTATAAGTTTAGTAAAATCATAGTTATTATTATCTATGATATGCTTATATTTTCAACAAAAGCTCGCTCTGTTACAACTACAAAGAAACATACTTAAATAATCTAAGTATAAATATAAAAAAACTGTTACGAATATTAATTCTGTAACAGCTTTTTAATTTTTATATTTTACTTTACTGTAAAATCTTTTACTATTTTAGCTGGATTACCTTCTGAATCATAAGTTTCAATAGTTATACGGTAATCACCACTAGATAATGTTACTCCCATTAGCTCTATACTTGCATAATTTAGTTTGTCAGATGGGAATGATACAGACATACCAATTCTACCTGGTAAGTTTGCTCCACTTAAAGATTGTATCTTTATATTATTCTGCCCAAATGTACTAGTTAAATCTTGGTTAAAAGTTAAATTTAAAAGTGTACCCATCCAGCCTTCATCTACTTCTATATTTGTTATATCTAATGAACTTTTATCTTCTTCATCAGTATTCCCTGTAAATTCTGGAATTTTATAATGGTCTACAAATCCATTGCGATAGTTGCCATCATAATCAACATATAAAACCCATAATCTAGAGTTTCTTGTTAACTCATAACCTGATAAATCTATATCCAATTCATTATATCCTGAAGATAATTTTGCTTCTGTACTTTTTATTTTACCATTAAGTACATCTTCTGACATTGGTGTAGTTGAGTCACCTGCTATAACAGAATTGTTCCACTCATATATCCCATAATATAATTTACCATGCTCGTCTGAATTAAATTTAAATTTCATTTTATTCTTTGCATAACGATCTATATTATTTCCACTTATTACTGGTGGATTAAAATGTGATCTAAACGAACCTTCAACAACACTTCCATCTGGCATATTTATTGAAACAGTATACTTATTATCCTTATGTCCATAGTTATCTGGTACAATAATTGTATAAGTTTTCTTATCTGGACTTACAATGAATTTCGCTCCTTTAGTTGTAAGAGCAGATTCACTTGGACATATTATTTTAAAATCTTCTAACTTAAGATCTCCCTTAACTGGCTTATTGAATGTAAACACAAATTTATTAGATTCAACTTCTGCTACATAATCTAATGTATAATCATTATCTTCAGGTTTTTCCTCATAAGTTCCTAATGTAAGAGGGCCATAAACAGGTGATGTTCTTCCATCATAACCTTCCATAGCATAGTATAAATCATACTCTTTATTTTCTTTTAATGATGATATTGATATCTCATTATATCCAGTTTTTATAGATACCTTATTTCCATTTTCCTTTATATCTTCTAAACTTATATTGTTATTTGAACGTGAATTAGTCTTTTCTACAAGCTTATAGTATAAATATCCACCTTCATCAACTCCATAAATATCAAAAATAGCTGATGTTGGACTTATTCTATTTAAATCAACATTTGATGACGTAGGATGATTATAGCTATAATTAAATTCTTTACTAATTATATTTCCACTTGGTAAAGTTATATACAATTCATATATATTATCTTTGTAATATGAAGTATTTAGTGTATATGTCTTATTATCTTTTGTCGTAACATCAAATATAGTCATTGAATTTCCACCTTGACATATGATAGAAATATCTGATAATTTTAATGCTCTGCTTGTTTTTTCATTTAAAGTAAATTCAATTTTACCCTGTTGTTTTGGAGTTATTGTGCTTATCTCATATTTATCTTCTCTTCCAATAAATGTATTATTAGCATCTTCATTTATGACAATATTTTCTTTAGGAGTTTCAGTATAAACACCAACATTATCTCCATTGATTTCTACAGCAGTCAATGTACCATTTCCCATTACCTTTGTAAAATCTCCATTAATAGTTGCTTTTTTTACTGTTATACCTTCCTTAATATATACATTAGTATTTTTACCATTTAAATTAGCATTACCAATATTGCCATTAACTCCAATATTTGTCCCACTTCCACTATCGTTAATTTCATTTACACTTTGATTTATTGTTACATCAGCATAAACTGAATTTTCATTTATAGTCATAACTGTAGTGTATACGTCGAGAAGTAGTGTTCCATTTAAAATATTTAGATTTGAAATTTTACTATCTCCATAGATAGATGCATTTCCATTAATATCTACATTTTTTACATCTTTAACATTTTCTAAATGTAGAGTTGGTCCACTTATGTTTTTATTAATATTTGATGATATATTACGATACCTTTTGACATCATTACTTTCTACTTTTACATATGGTACTTTTGAGTTATTAATATTTACTTGATATTGTACTCCATCTTCTAAAATTAATTTTTCTTGAACTTCTACATTATCTAATATTACCTTTCCATTAGCTACAGAAGAATCAATAGAAATATTTTTATATGTCTTATTTGATAGTGTTACTACACCATCTACTAAATCATCTTTAGTGATAGTAAGATCAGTAACTACTATTTCTGGTTCTTCTGGAATCTCTGGATTGCTTGGTTCATCTGGAATAACTGGTTCACTTGGTTTATCCGGAACCTCTGGATTACTCGGTTCAGTTGGCTTCTCTGGAATAACCGGATTACTTGGTTTATTTGGTTTCTCTGGAATAACTGGATTACTTGGTTTATTTGGTTTATCTGGAACCTCTGGATTGCTCGGTTTATTTGGTTTTTCTTGAATAACTGGATTACTTGGTTTATTTGGTTTTTCTGAAATACTTGGTTTACTTGTATTAGCTGAAGAACCTAAATTATTTTTGTTACTTGATACTCCTGATGTTGCTGAACTTTTATCTCCAGTTTGAGTTTGATCCGCTTCTTCATTATTACTTACAGGTTCATTTGAATTTCCTGCATTGCTACTTGTGTTATTGTCATTGACACTTATTGAATCATTTTGGTTAGATTCATTTTCCTTAGAATCATTTTGAACTATTGTTTGATATTTATCGTCTAAAATAGTTCCATTATTTTCAGATTTATTTAAGAAATAAACTCCAGACGCTAAAACTACTGCAGATCCAATAGCAATGGTAATCTTATTTCTTTTATCCATAAATTACCTCCTCTTTAATATTTATAAATTATACAATATATTTGTTTTTTCAACTTAATTCTACATATTTTTTATCTAATATGTCAATAATATTTATATTTGTTTAATTCTTAAATTCTATCTTCATCCTTATCTCCAAAACAAAATAAACTAGATTAAATATTTTAAACTGCTTCCTGTCAAATATAAAATGGAAATAATAAAAAATTTGCCACCAATTTTAAATTTTTGGTGGCAAATAATATTTTAAATTATATCAAAAATATTTTTAACTTTTCTATCGTTAACATTATATCTAATTTTTAAAATAATTTATCTTTCTCAAGTAAAAAATAACAAGAGAAGTAGAAATAGAAACAAAAGAAAACGCTAATAATACTTTTAAAACAATTTTATTGTTTCCATTATTATTTTTATTTTCCTCTATAGGTTCTTTTTTAATAGTCCCTTCTTCAGAACTATCTTGTACTGTCTCATTGTCTGTACTATTTAAACCATGAGAACTTACTATACTATTTTCCTGAATTAAATCTTCCTTATTATCTATAGATGGTTGTCTATTACTAGGTTTTGTATTTGATGAAGTCAATCCAGTATTTCCACTGCTAGAAGGTCTATTTTGAGAGCCTACATTCATATTACCCGTATTATTTTCAATTGTTGCTTCATACTTCTTATTTACAATAGTCATTTTACCATTTACATAAACAATCTTATAATTTTCACTATTTGTTAAATTACTACCACTAATAGTAATTTCATACTCACCAGTTGCGTTTGTATTTTCTACCTGAGTAGTCATTGTTGGAGTTAAAGTAAATCTATCACCATCTACTAAGCCTTCTACTTTATAAGTAAATTCTGGCATTGGACTACCTTTGATAATATTTAATTTATCATCCGCTGTAATAGTTAATACTTTTTTATTTACAACTACTGGAACAGATGATATTGCTTCATTATAATTTGCATCTCCAGATTTTTTTGCAGTTATTTTTACATTTCCTGCTTTATGAATAGTGGCAGTATTTCCTGAAATACTAATAATGCTAGGATCAGAACTTTCAAATATCACTGATCCACTTCCATTTCCACCTTTTGTATAAAGAGTAAATGGTTTATCACCATATATTTTTGAATCAATCGTCTCAATCTTAAAATTATCTTGAGTCTTCTTGCTAGTATCAACGCTTATTTCTTGACTAGATGCTGAGTTATAGTTTTTATCTCCACTATATACTGCTTTTATATTATAAAACTTATTCGACATACCTGTCCAAGTATATGTTGCCACTCCATCTTTAATCGAAACAGATGTTGCACCTTCAATATCCGTTTCAACACCATCTGTTAAATTGACAAACCTTACCGTACCTGTGGCATTATCTCCATACCCAGCTTTATCTATTGATGCAGATAAAACAACTTTACGAGATTCCATTTCATCTAAGACCTTTGAAGTTAAAGTTACTGTAGGATTAGCTTTACTTACATTAACTTTAACATTACTCTTTGTAGATTTAATCATTTCATAATTTTTCAATGTGTGAGAATTTGGTTTAAATGTTACACTATAAGTATTACTATCTACAGTAGGAACAATATTCTCATTATCCCACTCGAAACTTCCATATTGTGTACTACCTCCAGTTAAAGCACTATCTGATAACTTTTGTCCATAGATCAGATTGCTTGCAGTAGGATAAATAATCGATGGAGCTGGTGCTTTTGCAATTTTAATCTCATATGTTGCAGTTGCATTATTGTAGTTTTCATCACCTAATTTTGTTGCCGTAATAGTTGCTGTACCTGCTCCTACAATAGTTGCTATATTTCCATTTATAGAAATTACGTTATTTGTGTCACACGAATATATAACTTTACCATTTCCACTACCACCAGTTGTTTCAAGTTCAAAACTTCCATCACCAAATTTTTTATCAGTAACTGGTTTAATATAAAGTTTGCTCTGCTCGGCCTTAGAAATATTTACACTTAATGCATCACTTATAGAACTCTCATAATTTTTACCTATACCATCAGTTGATGGAGAAAACTCAGCTACGATATTATGATCCCCTTCAATAGGATTTGTCCACGAGTAACTTGCCTCACCATCTGATACATTAATATTACTTGCAATTACCGTATCTCCAGCCTTAAATGTAATTTTTCCATCTGGCTTTTCACCATTTACACCTGAAACATTAGCTGTAAGTGTTACAGCATTTCTATTTTTACTATGTTGAGGATTAGCACTAAACTTAATTTTTGCTTGTGCTTTATTAATAGTAAATGTTTTTGTATGCTCATTTGGTAATTTATATTTACTAGCTGATTGTCCACTTAAAACTGCTGTTGCAGTGTAAGTACCTGCATTTATCTGCTCACCTTTTACAGAAACTATAACATCATCACCATTTTCTATGTTTGTTGCAGTAACTGTTGGTTTTTGTTCTTTCCCATTATAGGTAAAATCTGTATTTCCCCACGAAAGGTCAAGGGTCTTTTTAGAGCTTTCTGGATTTAACTTCTCTTCCCATATTTCTTTACCTGATGATAATATTTGCAAGTACTCTATATCATTTCCTTTGCCATCAAGCCTTGTAGAAATTACTGGCCTTCCGTTTAAATTTTTCACCATATATCTCATCATTCCTTGACTTTTATCATCATCTGAATCAGATAAATATACAGCACTTATATTTCCATTAAGATCAAATTCTGCTCCCCAAAGAGTTACAACATGTTTTAGATTTCCTGTATAATAGTCCATAAGAACCATATTTCCTTTAAGAAAATTTTCCTTTACATCTCTACTGAACGCTTCATAATTAAATTGATAATTACGTCTATCAGTCAACAAAGTCGGTCCAAATACATCATAGAAGAATCCTCCTCTAGGGTCTGGTCCATTTTCTAAAAGATTTTCTTTAGCTAAATCCGAGCTATTTGTTCCCCCTCCTGGATTTGGAACATAACCATTTATAAATTGATCAGCCAATATATCTGACCAATATCCAGTCGGCCTATAAGCATATTGTCTAAGGAATAATTTATATATTTCACTATCATCCTGACCTTTAAACGAATCTCTAAGATTACTTAGTTCTTTAGCTTTAGGATAATCTGGATTTTTAGCTAAATATTGATCAATATACTTTGAATTTTGTTCAAGCCACCAATGAAGTACATTTGATGCTCCTGCTGCAAAACACAAACTTTTATCTATTATTCTATCTTCAGTTTTATTGACATCGTACCATCCTTTACCTTTAATATATGGTGCTATATACTCAACGTATGCTAGCTGTCCACCCATATATGTTGGTATTCTACGAAATTCACTATCTGATCCCCCCATTTTCGGTGGATTTATACCTTTTGTCCAAACTATAGTCTTTAATTTTTTATCTTCTTCGTTTATATATTGAGTAACTTCATTTCCATTTTGTGAAAGTTCTTCTTTTATTTTATTTGAACTTTCATCATAAGATGTTGTTGTTTTTTGTACTTCTTTTGAATCTTTTATAGCATATATATTTAATGTATTCATTTGGAATATCATAGTAAATGCCATAAAAATAGAAATACCCTTATATGCCATTTTTTTGTTAATGTTACTCTCCTCCTTGACGATATTATATATTAAGTTATATAAACATTACTCTTGTAATCAAATAAAATAAAAAAATATAGTTATATAATTTTAAAAAATTACATAATCCTATAAAAAATCAAACTAATTTTCATATTATCTTAATATATTATTTATTATATCACAGGATAACATTGAAAGTAAATACTTTTAAAAGTTTTTCCATTATATTCTACGATTTTTTCTTATTTCAATTATTTTTTCTTAACATACTTTATTTAATTCCATATTTTTTAGTGTTAGTCTATATATATTTAATTTATAATTAAATCTTTGATTTCCATGTATAATTAAATTATTTTAATTTAATATTTTTTGCCTTACTTAAATATATATGTTTTAATTAAAATATTTCATTAGGTAAAGTTATTATTTTGTATTGTTCAAAAATACAATAAACAATAAAATTATTTTATAATGTAGAATTATTATTAGAATATATATAAAAGAAATAAGCAGATAGATTTTCTATCTGCTTACTCCCTGTTTTGTTACTATAAGTTATATTAGTAAAATATTTCTCATAATATAAATTATTTCTAATTCATTTCTTTTAGTGTAGGATGTCCCTTCGAAACAACTGTTGATAAATCCCAAATTGATTCATCAAAACTAACTCTATTTCTATAGAAGTCTTCTGTTGATAAAGCTGATCTTTCAATTCCATGAGCTAAATCCTTATTTAGAGCTTTACCAGTTGCTTCTTTGCACTCAAAATTGTTTCTACCATGACTATTAGCAGTAAAGTATGAATAAGCTCCAACAAATTTATATATTTCAGGATTACTTACATCACCTACACTTACAGAATTAGTTATTTTACTATATGCACCAACATCAGTATCTATATTTCCTATAAATCCTGCACTTCTTGCTCTAGATAGATTTACATAATAATTATCAAAATTACTATCAACATCTACAAAGACTTTATCAATTGTAGATTTCTTAACATTTCCAATAAATCCACCACTTCTATCGTCTATTATAATAATTCTTCCATCTAGAATCAATATGTTTGAAATATTTGAATTAATGGCTTCACCAATAAATGTTCCACTATACTGACCTACAGCAGCTACAGTTATGCCTTTAAGACTGATATTGTTAAATGTAGAACCAATATCTTTACCTGAAACTATAGCTGTATGATTAGTTCCGTTTATATAAATTTTCTCAAAGTGAACATTACTTACTTTTGCATTATTGGTTTCCGTTGCTAATACATTTGAATATTTACCATCCCAAGTCTGAACATTGGCATCTTTAATTTTAAGATTTTCAACAGTACCTTGTAAGTTTTCAAACAATGGAGAACTTAAACCTTCAATAGTAAAGCCATTTCCTAATAAAGTTCCTTTAAAGTTACCAGGAATTAATATTTCACCAATATAAGTTGTAATTTTAATATCCCTTGCTAATTCATATGTTCCTGATAGGTCATTTCTAATTCCTTTTAAATCTCTAACAGTTCTAATTTTATTAGCTACTGCTTGATTATATTTATTTAACCCACTAATTTCTGGATATTTTACTTGTGAAACTCTACTATAATCCCAGATAGCTTTATCAAATTCTGCTTTACCTATTAAGAATTCTTCTGTTCCTAAACTATCAAATGAAACTTGATTTAATACAGATCTAGTATTATCGGTAATATTACTTATACCGTTGCCAAAAATCTATAAATATATATAAATCTTGTTTAATTCCCTGCTCTACAAGTCCGATTTTGAAAACTATAAATAGCAATCTACTTTCGTTTGATATAACTCTCCGAGAGCTTAAATTCGGATACAACGCATCCTACATATCAGCATTATCTTGTTAGTGATATTATGCTAATTTATATCTTGAAAGATTAATACTTGCATTTAAATCCCTATCCATAGTTAAACCACAACTACATTTATAAACTCTATCTTTAAGTTTTAAATCCTTCTTAATCTCTCCACATTGACTACAAGTCTTTGATGATGGATAAAATCTATCTGCTACTACCAACTCAATACCTCTAAATTTACACTTGTACTCAAGTTGTCTTTTGAACTCATAGAAACCTTGTTTTCTTATAGCATCAGATAAAAGAGACTAAATATAGATGTTTATTTTGCAGATTCTTATGTTCCTTGGCAAAGGGTGACTTATGAGAATACTAATGGATTATTAAGAGAGTTTTATCCTAAAAAGTTTGATTTTTCTACTATAACTCAAAATGAGCTTGATGTTGTAGTAAATATAATAAATAATAGACCTCGCAAGTGTCTAGGATATAAAACACCTACAGAGGTCTTCGCTAAAACATAAAATGTTGCACTTATATTGACAATCTATCGAATTTAAGTTATTAAAAGCTCTCTTTTATAACTGTATTAGATATATAAATATTGCTGAAGTTCCTAATAAAATAGCTAAATCAATAAGAGCTAATTTATTCTCTTTCTTTATAATTGCTATTACCAAAGTAATAATACCTACTATAATATTAATACAAACTAAAATAGGATTAGTAAATAGTCCCTTAATAAATATGGATTCTAATAGATATAATCCTGTAATAATAAATAGTATGCTGTGCATTATTTTAATCAGTTTACTTTTGTTCATAAAAATATTATTAAGCATAGTATTTTCCCTCCTAATCATATGAAATATTCAAACCAGTTATTTTTTTTCATTATTTACTCCTCCATATACATCTCTCTAATATATATGCCTTCTATACTACATATATATTTTACAATGTCTATACTTCCATTAAATCCTAAATAAACATTACTATATAATCCATTAACATCTAATCCAATCTCTAAGTCTAACATATATATTGATAGATGACTTCTTTCTCTCAAAGCAGTTTTCATCAATAAATTTTAATTTTTTTATCAACAAGTAAATAATAATACTCAAAATTTCCCATGACTCTAATATATACTCTTCGCCTTCATATAAAAATCCTATATAGATAGACTAGCTTTTACACTGGCCACTATATAGGATTCATTTTAGTATATTTATAAAACTATTTCTTTTTTATAGTTCTTAATAATAGGAATAAAAGCACTAAGCCTACTCCAATATAAGGTATTATAAATTTATCTTCTATTTTTAAATTACCTTTTATAGGTTTATTGTTATCAAATTTTATACTATCATTATTGTCACTATTAGAATTAATATTATCTTTTTTGACTGTATTATTATCTAAATCATTACTTATATTATCATCTATAGTATCATCATTGATATCTTTATCTACCTTATTATTTGCACCATTAACTGTATTATTTTCTTTTCCATTATTTATAGTGCTATTTATATTTTCATCATTGGTATTATCATTATTGATGTTATTAGTATTTGTATTATTGTTATTGATGTTATCAGTATTTGTATTATTGTTACTTGCATTATCGTTATTTATATTATTGTCTTTGTCATTGCTTATGTTATCATCTTCAACTACATCATTAGTTTTCCCAGAGAATTCTTTAAGTTTATCAGCTATATTTCTATAATCATTTTTAACTTTTAAGATTATATTATTTTCTTCATTTCCTTCTGTTGATATTGCAAATTTTACAACTGTATATCCATATTTATCTTCTAGAGAATCTATTCTTATCTCAAGAGCTTTTAAATCTGATAATAGATTATCTACTTTATCATCACTGATATTATTAATTTCTAATTCTAGTGGATCTTCTATTCTACCTGTCCCTGAAATAAATCTCACTAAATTATTATTTATTGCTTCTTTTATTACAGGATGTATTGAAGAGTTTTCTTCTTCATCTGGAGGAATAACCTCATCAATCTTTTCAACAACAACTATTCTTGATGATTTTGTAATATTTTTATCACTATCTTCTACTTTATATTCTAGGTTGTATGTTCCCTCTTTATTAGTATCTACAGTTCCTATTACTTCAATATTTTTTGTTATATCTCCATCTTCTTTATCTGTAGCTATTACTCCTTGTAATAAATCTATGGATTGACCTTTTTTTATAACTATATCCTCTAATTTACTTATTTGTGGTAATTGATTTGTTACTGTAACTATTCTATCTACTGTAGTAGTGTTTGAGTCACTATCAGTTACACTGTATGTTAAGGTATATTTTTCATTTGTTCCTGGCTTTGGTTTACCTATATTTCCTGATACATTTATTGTAAGTCCTGTTTTATCTATATCGTCTGTATAGCTTACTCCATACATTTTATCAAATGTATCAACTTGTCCTACTCCTATTTCTATATCATCAGCACCTATTATAATTGGTGATTCGTTTGATAATATCTTTATAGTTCTAATAGATTCAGTAATATTTTTATCACTATCCTCTACTGAGTATTTTAAGTTATGAGTTCCAATATCTAAAGTACTTACATCAACTGATGGATATACTATTTTATTAGTTATATTTTTATCTTCATAATCAGTTGCTAATACTTTATTTTGTAGGTCAAATTTAGTACCTTTTTTTATAGTTACATCATCAAGTCCTAATATTTGTGGTAATTGATTTGTTACTGTAACTATTCTATCTACTGTAGTAGTATTTGAGTCACTATCAGTTACACTGTATGTTAAAGTATATTTTTCATTTGTTCCTGGCTTTGGTTTACCTATATTTCCTGATACATTTATTGTAAGTCCTGTTTTATCTATATCGTCTGTATAGCTTACTCCATACATTTTATCAAATGTATCAACTTGTCCTACTCCTATTTCTATATCATCAGCACCTATTATAACTGGTGATTTTGATGTAGGAGCTTTGCCTTTATAGAAAGTTCCATCTGTTGATATCATATTAAGAGCAATCTCTTGACCGATGCCACGAACTTCAACTACATACTTACCTTCTTTTCCCATATCTAATGTAATTGAAGGCTCTCTTAAAGAACCAATTAATTTAGCTTTTTTCCACTTACCACCATTTACTCTCATTTCTACTTCAACATCTTTAGTAGAATATATATTGCTTTCTTTTCCATCAAAACAATACATAAAGTAACCATCTGTTGTGTTATATGTTGCTCCATTTACAAAAGCCCCACTAGAGTCTTTTGTCCAGTTACCTCTATATTGAATAAAACTTGAATTTTGAGCAATTAAATTTTTTACATTAGTTTCAGTTGATAACTTCAACTCTGCAAGTATTGTTAAATTATATACATCGCTTCTATTATTCAAGGCTTTAATTTTTAGATAATTAGCCTTTGTTTGTGGTACTGATATTTTTAAATCCTTTGATGCATTTAAATTATTGTTTCTTGTATGATCCTCAGCAATTTTCGTCCAGTTTGTATTACTTGTATCATATTTATCTGCTATATAAACTTCATAATCTCCAATTACACCAGCTTCTTCTCCAGTTCTACGTGTATATACTTCTATATTATTGAACGATTTTTCTCCTCCTAGGTCAAATATATACTCATGAGGGAAAGGCGTCCTGTCAGAACTATACGAAGAATGGAAATAAGAATTTAAGTCTCCATCTACTATATTATTTGGATCACCTTCTTTAAGAGAGTTTGGATCACTATTTGGAGTAACTCCTTTAGGTGTACTTATAACCTTAATGTCATTTACTAAAATTTCATTTCCCCCTGCTAAAACTGGTGGTCTAACATATACAGGTTCTGGCATTATAAAGTTTCTATCAGTATATTTACCTACATCATTTAAATTAGAATAAACTTGATTTATAGATTTCCAACTAGTATCTCCAGAAGTCTTTCTAATATTTACATCTGCCCATCCAATACCATCCTTATTATTTGCTACTAAAGTATATGAATATGCTTTATTAGCTTCTAAGTTTACTGTAAATTTAGTTGATGTAGGAAGATTATATGCATCATTAACATTAGCTGAATAATCCTCCGTTAATGATTGTAGCGTCGTACCATCTTCTAGATGTAATCTAAAAGCAGTGTTATCATCACCAAATACCTGGAATTCGTATTCTCCTCCTTCTTCTAAAACAAAGTATCCTTTTGATCTAGCTGCATTGTTTCCATCATCTGTATTAATTCTCATTCCAATTGATGAAGATGTAGCATAAGGTTTCATTGTTTCTAAATCTTTTAAAGCATCGTGAATATCCCACTTAGTTGTAGCAAATTTTTCTACATTACTACTATTGTAATCAACACCAATAACACAGTTTAATTTAGTTTTATGTCTAATGCCATCCTTCTCAACCTCAACAGTTAATATAAATTCATCCTTTGCATTTTCAGGCATTGATGGACTAGGTTTATAGTCATATTTACCATCAGGTCTTTCACTTAATGTTCCATACTTAGGTTTTGATACATCAACTACACTAACATTCCCAGGTGAAACTAAGCTTTTATCAAAATCAAATACATAACCTGTAGAAGCAACATAAAAGGCTCTTCCTGTTTCCCTTCCTACTTCTCCCATTGCATAAACACTTTGTACTGGAATAACCTCTTCGTATCCAAGTTTCTTTATTTTATTAATTGTTTCTGACTTTAATGGCCATAATAATTCATTTTCCATATACCATGTGTAATCACGACCTCCCGCTACACTAAGTCTGTAAGCAAGGTCATCAAATCTATCGGTTCTTGTTTTTTTACCATCACTTTCAAGCTTATAATCATATGGTGGAATATATATACCATTAAAAGTACCTCCATCGTAAGTTGACTTAATAACATTTGCAAAATTAACTGGTCCAATTTCATGAGCAAATGTACTATACATAAAGTTTCCTATGTTAGGTTCATTTATATAGTATTGATCTCCCTCATATATTTGTTGCTTTAAACTACTATATGGATCTGCAACCTTATTCCAATCATATGTTCCTTCTTCTCCTCTATACTCTGCTATATTAGTGTATAAAATATATGCTACAGCGCTAAGAGCATTGTTAGTTATCTCACTAAATTCATTACCAACACCCCACTCATCACTGTAACCACTATATCTTCCTTGGTAATGATGATTTATTTCGTGTATAATCCCCCATCCACCAGATTTCATTAAACTATCATAATTTAGTGCATCAGTTCCCCAATCTGGAGGTAAGTTACATGTCCATGATCCTACAGATGCATATGCAATACCTGTTGTTATATACTGGTCAAATGTAAGAGTCATAGGTCTATTCCTATATTGTTGTGCCATCGTTTCTGCACTAATAGATACTACATTTGTCCAAAATAATGCTGCATCATGTGGATTTTCTATCTCACGAATAAATTTAGCTGGTACTGCAAATCTTAAATACGGTGTTCTTATCTCTGCAAAAACCCCTGGAGCATCTTTTGCTATCTTCCATTCTTCTTCTGTTGTCTTACCTAAATCAAAATAAGGTGTATCAACAACACCTTTTACATCAACTTCAAGTTTTAGTCCTGATGGAACAGAATCATCTATATCTATATAAACCATTCCTCCAAAAGGTGTTCCTACTTTAATTTCGCTTTGGCTTATTGAAAAAGTCTTACCTAAGTAAGGCATACGATTTTCAATATTATTATTATAGTTATAATCCTCTGCATCAACCATTGTCATACCAACGCTAATTTTTATCTTTCCTTTTTTAGCATAACTTAGAGCCTCATCATTTAACTTTACAGTAGCTATCTCTCCTGCTGGAACATAAGATGCTAGTGAATGTAATCCCTTAGCATTTGTATTAATATAAATCTTTTTTTCTACTCCCAAAGCACTATCTGGAACAGTTCCATAAAATTGTCCATCTGCGGCTTTATGTTTTGTTAAAGTTCCATTTTGGATATCTTTTTCTACATTATCCATGATCTCTTTATTTTCTTTTTTTATTAGTTCAAAAACATCTTTACTTGGAACTTTGTTGGTTAACGGAATAGGATAACTGCTTATATCATAAAGTCCCGTTACATTAGGTAACTTACGCGCTACATTCTTTTTAGTTATTACAACACTATCTGTTGAATCATATACAAATGTATCGTCTATTCCATTTGAGTATATTGGGTTAGTATAATCATAATTTCCATTTGCAAAAACATACATATAAGAGCTAAAAATTTGCGTAATACTAACTGCAAACACAACTAACCCAGAGATAAATTTTAATAAAATTTTCTTCATAGTCTGTCCTTTCTTCTTAGTATAATTTTTTATATTACGTATGCTCCTGTTATACTGCTCATTATACTATAAATCCCAAGTTAACCAAACAGAAATTTCTACTTTTTTCGATAAATTTTGTAAAATAAATTCATTTCTAAAAAAGTAAGATTTGTAAAACTAAAAGATATTTAACTATCTATTTAATTGTATTTAAGTGGAATTCTATCTCTAGAAGATAATTAGATTATCAAATACAAAATAAGGTTATAAAAAAACAACTGGATTTAATAATTTGCATCCAGTTGCTTAGTTATTCATAATTAATTTTTTTGCTATCTTTAAATGTAGCCCTTTAAAGTTTAATTCCGTAATATTTGTATATCTAAAGATTAATCTTTCAAATTTTGCTTATTTAAAATTTGTGCGTCTTTTACATTTTAAGTGAAAAATATTTAATCTAGAAAAACGATTACTATATTCCCATTCTACTACCTACGATTTTACTTCAGTCATATAATTTTTATTTATTTAAATGTTTTTAATATTATTAATTACATAAACCAAAGTAAAATATTTAAACTGTTATCCATTATTTATGATACGGTTCTCCGTACCGTACTCTACGGAGCTTAATTCTTATATTAAATCATCACTATTTAGAAATTCTAAAAAGAACCTTACTCCAAATATAGTCGCAAATACTAAAAGTGCTTTACCTGCATATTCCCAAAACTTACTTAACTGAATACTCATAAATACTTTATCCCTATTATCCAAATCATCCATTTTATTAGATATTAACACTAATAAATCTTTTAACTCAATCTTCAATTCATCTGATAATTTATCACTCTCTAATAAGTCTAGTATTCTATTTGATACAGTTATATAATATTTTTTTGTCTCAATAGACATTGATTTAGATGCATCAATGCTTTCTTTAAATGCATTAATAATTACTTTTGTTTCATCTACTAAATGTGGAACCTGTTCTAATATTTTTAAGAATACTTCTTTATCTATATCAGGAGACATTTGTATTAGTTGCATTACTTTCTCTTTTGAAAGATTTCTCCAATCACCTATTTTTAATTTTTTCTTTACTTCCTCTTCTGTAAATGTTTTTTTACTCATTACCTCTTCCTCCTTAATTTCACATATGTATAATCGATAGCTCTATGTAATATAAAATTTAGTTAGTTTAATTATTTTCAAATGCACATCTATCGCAGCCTTCACAAACTCCATAAAATCCATTTTCGCAATTTTTTTCTAAAGAATTACACTTACTACATAACTTTCCTTCATAAAAATCAACTAACTCTGATTTTGGAAAAACTCCACCACAATGTAAACATTCGTCTAATTCGCCCTCACAATTCAGACATATACCGTTCGAATTATCATCATCTCCAGGTAGCAAACTTCTATTACACTGTTCACATTTTTTAGCATTATCGTAGCAAGATTTGTGCACATATCCATATCCATGAACATGATTTAGATTAGAAGATGCTTCTTCTTTTCCACATAATATACATTTTACATATTCTACATTAGGGTCTTGTGCATCAATTTTCTTTTCATTAGTTCTTTTAGTTTCTTTTTTATCATTAGATTTATCTTTTTTATTTATATCACCTTGTTCTTTCACAGAATTATCTTCTGTCTTTGGTTTTTCAGATACCCATTTAGCTTCTACCCCACAATTAGAACAGAATTTTGTTATCTCATTAGATTCTGCACTACAATTACTACAATACACAATTTTACTAGCCTTTACTTCTTTATTAGAAGTTTTATCATTGCTATTACATCCAGTCATAAATATAGTAAACGTTAACATTATCAAAACTATATATTTTTTCATTACTTCATCCCCTTATTTAAATATAATTTATAATTTATTTTCTATTTTATTAAACTCTTCTTCTGTTATATTATTAAACCATTCTTTTGTTCTCTTTCTTGCTTTCCCTTTTATTTCAGGTGTTATAAATATAGAAATTACTCCTAATGCAGTTATTATAGCAGTCAAATCATCACCATAACCTATAATTGGAATAGGATCTGCTATTAAATCTATAGGTGTTATAAAATGTCCTAATGCACCTATTATAGTAACTTTTGCTTTCATAGGAACTGATTCATCTTTAAGAGAGTAAAACAACAGCCATACTCCATATATAACATTTACTCCAGCCTTAGAAAAAACTGATTTTATCTTATTAAACAATGACTCATCCGAGTACTCTTTCTCATACTGATTTCTATCAATCATAATTATTTCTCCTTTCCATTATATACCTTATTTCTGTTATATTTTGTCATTTATTGTCATCTCTCTAAATGTTTAGTCCTCAATCAAATCGATATTTTCAAATCTACTCGGTTTATTCCTAACAAATATAAAAAGGATGAGTCACCATTTAATTTTGGTAACTCATCCTTCATTAGGTATGTTATTACATCATCATTTATTTGTATTTCTATACTATCTATTTCTCTTTTTTCATTCATAGTTATTTGTGAAACTAGTAAGTGTATTAGTTGTTTTCTTTGTTGGCTTGTACTCATATTGAGAAATACTTCTTTAAATTTTCTCATTACATCATTTATTAGTTCAAATGGTACAGGCTCTCCCTCTGCAAGTTGAACTTCTTGTCTAAGTTCTTGTTCTCTATATTTTAGTTTTTCTATATCATCATTTATTGATTTAACTCTAGTTGAAAGTTCAGTTTTATCTAATATACCATCTTCAAATAGCTCTATATTCTTATTCTTTTTGCTATTTAACTTATCTATCCCTTTAATTAAACTATTTAATTCTTCTAATATAGGTTTTATTTTAGTAGATTTATTTCTATTTATATTGTCTACCACTTTCCTTAATATAACCTTATCATTTATTAAAGTCATTATCTTATTTAAAACATACTCATCTGCTACTTCTACCCTTATTGAATTAGAATTACACACTGCTGTTCCTTTATTTTTCCAATTTCCACAAGAATAATATTCTAAAACTTTTTTAGTCCCATCTTTTCTTCTGCTAGTCGACCTACTTATTGTCATTCCTGCACCACATACAGGACATTTAAGTATTCCTGTTAAAGGAAATTCACTATCATATACTTTATTATGTTTCTTACTTCTTTCCTTTAGTATTACTTGTACCTTATTCCATGTTTGCATATCTATTATTGGTTCATGTTGTCCATCAGAAAGTATAGGGTTTGCATTTATATTGTTCCTTCTTTTTTTACTCCAATCTTGTCTTACATTGTATCTTATTTTTCCTATATATACTGGATTTTGGAGTATTTCTTTTACTGTACTTACTGCAAATTGTTTATTTCGTTTAGTCTTATAACCTTCTTTGTTTACTCTGTTTACTACTGCTTTATATCCATAGCCTTGACTATATAATTCAAATATCCGTCTTACTGTATTTGCCTCTTTTTCATTTATTTCTAATCTAGTATTCTTTCTTTTCTTTCCATCATTAGGTAGTTCTACTAAATCATATCCTAAAACTACACCTCCATTCCACCTTCCGTCTCTTGCTCTAGCTAATAATCCCATCTTAACATTTTCAGCTATTGTCTCTCTTTCAAATTCTCCTATAGCTCCCATTATATTTAATTGAAGTTTTCCTGATGGAGTTTCTGTTTCAAAGTTTTCTGTCAATGAACGAAATGCTATGTTATGTTTATTTAGCAACTCTACTATATTAAGAATATCTAGTAACTTTCTACTTATACGATTTAACTTCCATACTATTACTAAATCGAATTTATTTTCTGTTACATCATGTAAAAGTTGTTTTATTCCTGGTCTATTAGTTATATTCTTACCACTTATACCTCTATCTTCATATAGATTATATATTTCATGGCCTTCTCTTTCACAGTATTCTCTTATTTTTAGATTCTGTTCGTCTATACTATACCCTTCTTCTGCTTGTTCTACAGTTGATACTCTACAGTATATTGCTACTTTTTTACTCATTTTCTCTATCTCCTTTGTTTTCATTTTTTAATATGGATTTTTGTATTATATTACTTAATATCTCTACTATTTTTTGTGCTTTTATTTGCTCTAAGCTAACATTATCCATTTCATTCCTCCATTTATTTCTCCAAATTTATAATATATATTTTTTGATTATTTTAATTAGAACTAACTCTAAAAAGAGTTAGTTCTGCAATAATTATCTAAGACTTCATCTATATTTTTTCTACAACTACTTATTTCTTTAAGTATAAGATCCAATGCTTTTGCTTTATATGCATTTAGCATAATATACTCATAATACTCTTGTTCCTCTTTTATCGATAACTCTAAGATTTCATTTTTTATTAGTTCATAGTTCATAAATATAAATTCTCCTTTTTATACTTTTCATACTACTAGGATGTTGAATGTTTCACTATCTTCTTACTATCCTAGTATCTTATTTATTTTAATTTTTTCATCTAAACCTATTTAAATAGTTTTATTACTATAAAGTCAGTTTTAACTCCTACGCTATTATTTCTTGATCTCGTAAGTCTATCTTTTTCACAATCTAAAACCCCAGCTTTTTTTAGTTCTTTTAAGACTACTTTTTTATCCTCATATCCGCCTTCTTTTATCATTAATTCAAATGACAATTGATCCATTTGAACCTCGGTATACTCTCCTTTTTCTGTAATAGTCCCTAGTACCTCTTGTGAACTAGTTTTTGAATTACCTTCAAACTTATTTCTATATCTCTCTACATATTCTTTTATAAAATCTATTACCGATTCTTTAAAGTTTCTGCACTTTAAGGATTCTTTTTCTATATTAACTATCATACCTACCATCCCTTCTATGTCTAATTCTATATCTAATATTTCCTCTAGCATAAATGCTGTTTGTATAAGAATCGCAAACTTACTACACCTTCTCATTGACATATCATCATATATATTCATTTTAAGAAGTTCATCATATAAATTAAGTTTTTCTTGCTTATGATTTCTAATTAACTCATTTTTATTTTGATTTAATAAGTACTCTGCAAATTCTATTGCTAAATGTCCGTAATTATTTATAATTACATGATTTATAGAATCTGCATGTTGTGAACTTTTAGTCCATATAAAGTTTTCTGCTTCTATTACCCTCACTTGTACTCCTGCATTCTTATTAGAAGATCTAGTTATGGATTTTTCACCATTTGAAAGTATTGTCGTTAACCAAGATTCCTTTTCCATTAATTCAGAATCTTTATTTAAACGTTCCTTGTCAGCTCCATTTGCTAAACTATATATAAATTTCGTAAAATTGTTCATATCTGACATTGATATTTCATCAAAAGCATATGGCACTCCTTTTAAACCACCTAACTTTTTTATTAAAGCATTATTAGTTCCATTGTAAGTTCCATATAAACCATTATTCTTAACCTCTGGGTAACCAAAACATGAGATTGCTAACTTTAAAGCTGTAGATTTTCCTGTTGTTGAATTCCCAACTAGATGTATTATTATAGAGTCAAGTCCTAACTCTTCACCTATGTAACCTAAAAGAATAGCTGAAAGTCCACTTATTAGGGCAAATTCTAACTCTACATTTCCTATAACATACTTTTTTATCATCTTGATGTATTCATCATGTGAACCTTTAGGTTTAATTTCACTTACCCCTACATATGTTGAATTTAAACCTATAGCTTCATTTAGTTTATATATTGTATTTCCTTCATAATTCATGAACCCTAGTTTAGAATGTATGTATCTTCTAGGAATATACTCTTCACATTCTCTTATACACTCTACTACATACTTCCTATTACTTTTAACTATATCTGCTCCTTTATTTTGTAATTTCATTAAATTACGTTCATCTAAGCAATCGCTTCTATTTAGTAGTTCTTGTTCTATTTTTCTTACGGTTCTAAATTCTAAAAGAATTTTTTCATTACCATCATCTATATTTAGTAAATTTTCTTTAGGCCATACTAACCTTCCAATATTTATATTTCCAGATTCTAATGCTTTCATATATAGATACTTTCCTTCACTACAAAAGTTTTTAGATTCATATTTGTATAATTTAACATTTCTTGCTGTATCTATTTTTATTTCTTCTATACCTTCTGTATATTTATCATTTACAATTGCTAAGCTATTTTCTAATAAACTACTATTTACTTTATCTTTTAATTTCTCAGGTTCTTTTGGTATTACTCTTTGCTTTAGTGTTTTTTTGTGTTTTATTGCCATATATTCAATCTCTCCTTTTTTTAGTATATTTTCTTAAAACTTAACTGTTTCTGTAATATACAATACCATAATTTCAACTATTTTACGTTATATACGTTTTGCTTTTGACTTAATTTTGTTTTTTATATATACTTATAAGTAAGTATTTTCATTTTTATAGTTTTGATTTATTTTTGCGTAAATTGATTACCCTACCGTAACCCATAGTCGAAACTTTTTTTCAAAATATAAGATTTATAAGAAAGGAATATTTTATGGCTAGTAAGTTGGAAATTAAAAATCGACAAAGTGAATTAAAAAGTACTCTATTAAAAAAAAATTTAACCTTAATTAATTTTTCTCGTGATGTTATGCCTATTTATGAAGAAGAAAGTTTTATTGAAAAATTCGGTTTTTTATCTGAATCTAGAGCTAGAGAAGATTTAAAAGCTATAGGCTACATATATAGTAAAGATGATGAGGCATTTATATCTAAATCTTCATATATAGGAGAGGAAGCTGAATCGCAAATTATAAGATGTCTATATTTTATGAATTTGTATCAACCAATCAGAATAGATTTGATACCTTATGACCCTGATGTTGAAAATAGTTGCTGTCAACTTTCATATATTTTATTACAATATGAAAAGCCTAAAAAAAGAGAGTATTCTAAATATAATATTAATAACTTATTGAAAAATATAAAAATATATTATGAGTATGTCTACAATAATTCTAATCTAGGAGAATTAAATATTATAACAACAGAGAAATATGTAAAATTTGAATTTTTAGATAGTAAATATTTAAATAGACTTTATAACCATTTAAAAACATGGAAATCAGAATCAAAAAAACAAAATCCTTTTATTAGAAGAAAGGTGGGCAGAGTAAAGTAATATTATTTAATAAGAGCTACTATTTTGTATAGTAGCCCTTATATATAAACTATCATCCCTTAACTATTTCTTTAAGATTTAATATAAATTCTTTTGAAAATACATTTTTATTTACAGATTCCTTAATCAATTCTATTAAATCATCTTCTGGCAAATCTAAAGGTCTTGCTATTAATTGTTGTTTTTTCCTTAAAGTATCTTTAAAGTATACAAATCGTATTTCTTCTTGATTTAATGCTTTTACAAAAATTTTCTCTATTCCATATCCGATATTACCTTCTCTTATTTTTGCTTGTCTTAATACCTTACAATATTTAGTTTCAGTTATTGCTTTATTCATATTTATTTCTCCTTAAATGAAAAAAGAGATAGCTAAATGCTAACTCTCTATACTTATTAATTCTGCTTAAATATTTTAATTTAATTATAGATTTTTAAAAAATTCTTCTCTTTTCCGTCTATCTTCATCTGTCATACTCTTGTCCATATTTTTTCCTTTATTCCCTCTAATTTTATTTTTACCTAAATAAATAGTATATACTATAAAGCCTATTATTATAAATGGTAATGAAATAGTAAATATTTTACCTAGTAATAATATTGCACATGCAATCAAAAATAAAATTCCTGATGCTTTAAGAATCATCGACCCTATTCTTCTTGTCATTGGAATAGCAAACGTAACTACTCCTATAATTACTCCATATGATATAAGGAATATAAATATATTCATACTATCTCCTCCAATTAAAATTCATAACCTACTACACTTGTTGCAAATTGTTCTTCAAGAGTAAGTTCTTTATCTGCATCATATTCTATAGATACAAGAATTCCATTAATCTCTTTAAATATACTACGTCCAAAACAGAACTCTTTAATTGTTAATACTTTACTTCCATACGGTACTTCCTTTACATATGTATTTGATTTAACATATGATGGTAAGATACCCATTAATGTAGTTATGTTATTTAATGATATATTAAAATCACTTAAATTTTTTTCCTCATCATCCTTTGCATATAGCATTAATAATGGTAACTGACTTACAGCACTAATTCTAATCATTTCTAGTGTAGGTACTATTATTCTTAAAATATTACTATAATACCACATTTTCTTAGTAGCTCTAAGTCTTTTATCTACACTTGAAAATATACCTCTTTCGCATTTTTTCTCTGGAAATTTGTCATTTACATATTCGTATAATGTATAAATTTTATTTAATGAATCTCCTAATTCTTCTTCTAAGGAATCATTATGATTTAGCATATCTCCAAAAATTCTTGTGTGTACTTCTAATGAAACTTTACCGCTTTTCAAAACGGTTTCTATAAGATTTACTTTTTCTACAACACTGTCACTTTTATTTAAACTTAAATCTAGATATGAAGATGCATAAAATTCTACATCAGAAATATCTATTGTAGCAAATTTACTTATTATACTCTCATATGCTTTGGATAAGTTTTCTTCAAATAGTTCTTTTTTAGTTTCCCAATCTTTCATGTGAAAAATATGTTTTCTTAAAGGATCTATTATTAATTTTTTCTCATTAAAATCCATATTATTTATTTTTATATTTCTGTCTTTAAGACTTATTGAAAATTTTATACTTGGTTGTATGTAGTGGTTAAGTGTGTTATAACTCTTTTCTAAATTATCTATACTCTTATCTAACTTAGATTCCTTTAACATAATCTCATCTATCTCTCTAAAAGAAAGCATACTTTGATATGTTCTATTCTTATTGTTACAATTTGAATACCATATCTCATATCTATTTATTAAACTATTAAAATCTGATAATAGAGCTTTTACTTCTTTTTCTATTGCTCTTTCTTCATCACTCATATTAAGCTTCTTACTAATTGATGAAAATAAGTTCATAATATTATAAACACCCTTTCAATTTAAATATATTTCCCATTATTTTAAATTAAGTTTTTTTATTAATCTCTGTATCCATTTGTCCGAGTAACCTAATTCCCTAGACATTTCTCGTATTCCCTTTTTACTATAATTTTCTATTATATACTTTTCTACATATTCATTTGAATGCAACTTCATAGGAAAATTAATTTGCTGTCCTTTGTAATTTTTATATATAATTTTTACTATTTCTTCGCCTAGAATTTCAGCCATTTCTGCATATATACCTTTAAAATCACTCTTTCCTATCTTCATAATCCACCTCCTACGCTATTAATAATAACTATTTTTATAGAAAGTTTCTTTGTAATTATCTCTTGAAAAATTCCTTATTTTATTTCTTATAAAAATCCCGAAACCCCGTTATTTTTTAGTTATACGAATTATTTTTTTATTTGTATTGTAATTAGTATTCATATGAAAACATTAACGTACTATACTCTATACTATCAACTACATATAGCTTTAATTTTTCTTTTAATTTTTTATTACAAATATATATACTACATTCATAATTTGGAACTTCTTGCTTATGTATTATTTCAACTATATCGTTTCCTATAGGATTTAATTCAAATATCTGTAAGTAATCTTTTTCTATAGGTAATTCATCAATTAAATCATACAATAGTAAGTTTATTTCTATAGGTACTACATCTAACACTGCCCTAGTTATATATCTATTTTCTTTTTCAAACATAGTCAATTTTCTCCTATTATTTCTTATTTATATTTTTATTTTTACGGGGTTTCGGGATTTTAGAGGTACATAGAAAAAATCATAGACTCTTATTCCTTATTCTTTTATTCTTCTATCTCTGCGTATTTGTATTGTATTTCTCCAATTAAAAAAGCTTCTTGTGGATATAGCTCTAATGTTTCTTCTAAATTTACACTATCCACAATCTCATCTACCATTTCATCTTTAGTTGTCCCATTTATCCACATCTCAATTATAGTTTCTTTTTCAAATAACTTATCCACATAGTACTCTTGGTCTAGCCTATCTTCTAGTAGCTCCCTAGCATACTCTTTTAAGTATCTTTCATCTTGATAGATTAAGTATTCTTCTATCTCTATGTACTTATTTGATTTCAGTTTCTCAATACATTCTTTAGCTTTGTGTATGCTTATTGGTTTTACCTCTGAATTGTACCAAACAAAGAATGTTACTACATCTTCATTTACTTCATCAGTTTGTTTTAGTATGTCTAGCAACTTATTTGGATTACTCATAAGATATGATTGTAGTTCTTCATCTTTTAAATTAGTCACTATACTTTCAATATTTTTTTTAGTAGCTTCATCTATTCTGTTGTATTTTTCTACTAACATTTGTAACTCTGTGAAAAATAGTTTATTTAGTATTTCTGAGCTTTGATTTATCATCTTAGTTTTCCTCACATTCTATTAGATTTTTTAGTTCTTTCTTACAAATAACTACTATAGAGAAGTCATTTGAACACAAAAATAGAGCTGAAATGTATTCAGCTCCTTCTATTTCGTCTATGTATTCAGGTATTATTCCTTTCAGTTGATGTTGTTTTAGTTCTTTTATTCCAGCTTTATCTACTATAGCTACGTATCCACCTAATTCTTGTACTGTTCTTTCTGTACCGTAATTTTCATCTAGTATTTCTATGGTAGTTTCTATTGTAGATAATACTTCTATTGGTAGTTCCTTTACTAAGTCTAAATCATGTTTTTTCCAAATGTTTATTATCATATTACATTCCTCCTTATTTTAAAAACAAGATAAGCTAGATAAAGTATTTTACTTCACCTAGCTTTATCACATTTATAATATATATTTGAAACTAAACTTTGTTACATATTAGGTTCAAAATAATCTTTTCCGAAGTTAGTTAGAATTCTAAGTCGAGTTACTGCTCTTTGACTTGCTATTTTATTATTTTGCAACTCTTTATATTCTTCATTATTGTATAAATCAACTACTTTATTTTTTATATAGTCAACAGGATTTTCTAATTTTAAGATTTTATCAAGGTTATGAGCTATACCTATAGCAATAATTTCAAAACTAGATAACATTACCGCACCTTTAAATTTATTGTTTTTTATATCATACTTTCTAAAAGAATCTTCTCCTAATGATATACGTAATAACTCAAATGTTTTATCAAATATTTCCTTTTCTCTATTGTAATCTAAATCTTTATTTATACAAAATTCTTTCATTTTATCTGTTAATACTTTATGAATATCACTAGTAGGTGATATATCTTCATCCTTAATATGTCTATATACCATAAATCTTAAAACATATTCTAAATCATCTTGCTTCATAATAGATTTTTCACTAATTGGTAGACAAGCTATAAAATCTGGATTATACGATAAATTTCTAAGCCATATATAAAAATCTCGGTTAAGCATAATAGCTAAACAGTTACGGACTTCTTGATCTGTTAAACGACTTCCTCCTGTATTTAATCTATCAAATATATCATATTTAGCATTAGGATCACTTTCTTTATCTATTTTTATAACTCTGATAGTTGCATTTAAAAATGCATTCTCCATAAATTTATTTCCTACAAAACAAAAATTATGTTTATTGTATTTTTCATTATTCCACACTTTTCCCTCTAGTGCTGGCAATACTTCTGATTTTGTTAAAACTGTTGGCGGTTGAAGTTTATTATTTTCATCTCTTAATATTCCTAAGAACTCAAATATAGTAGATAACCTTTGAACCCCATCTATTACGTCCCAGTTTAAGTCTTTATCTTCAGATATAAATATAGGTGGTATAGGTATACCTATTAATATAGATTCTATAAATCTAGATTTTTGTTCCGGTGACCATCTAAAAAATCTTTGGTATTCTGGGTGAATATCAATTACATTTCTTACTTCATATTGATACCTTAATTGGTCTATCATAACTTTAAGTTCTTCTGTTTTGATTGTTTTTCTTCCCTTATTAATCTGAGCTTCTAAATCACTTATAGTAAATTCATTTTTTCCTCTTTCATTTTCTTCTAATATATCAATATTTAATTTCAATTGTTCCATATTTTTACAATCCCCTTTAGTGCTTTTTTTGTTAGCTCCGGCATATTGCATATCTTCATTTGATAATTTATAATGTATCCTTAGTTCATCATCTTTAGTTAATGTAGCATTTATTAATTCTTCTTCAATATTAAAGAACTCTGATAATTGTTCTAATCTTTTTGGTGGTATTCTCCTCTTACCTTTTATCCAATCACTAACTGATTGTGGTGAAATTTTCAAATAGTTTGCTACATCTTTAAATTCCATATTTTTTAATTTAACTATTAATTCTAACCCTATCATATATTCCTCCTACATTTTGACTTATTACATTTATACATTTATTTAAACCGACTTACCCTATAAGTCATATATTAATATGATTTATTCAATAAGTCAAGTTTTTTATTTTTATTTTTTAATAAGTCAAAAAAGTACTATAGTAATTTAGTTTACTATAGTACTTTTTTTTAATTAAACAACACTTCATTTATAATATTATCAATATTCTTTTGGCTTAATTCTATATTTTCGCCATACTTAGCAATTTTTTTAAGTTGCTCTTTGCTAGGGTATCTTATTTTTCTTAAATCTGACACATTTACTTGTGTACTTCCGCTAAAAGTTCTAAAATATGAATCAACAAAAGTTGAATTCAGATATATAGATAATCCTTCTGATATTTCTCTGTCTATTCCTTTTTTATTTATATGATAATAATTCAATCTATTTTCAAATCCGACCATATTAAAATTCATTAATTCTTTTGGATATACACAAGCTATAATTCTTTTTTTATCTTCTTTAGAAGTTTTTCTTTTTATAATAACATAATTTCCATTGGGCCTCATTCTAGATGTATTTTTATTATCAATAAATATATAATTATTTCTATTTCCTTCACTTATAGGCCAGGTAAATTCACACGCTTTTATATTTTCTGGATAAATTAGAGGAATAGATCCTTCTATATAATCTTTAGATAAATAATCTTGACTCTCTCTAAAATCTACAACAGGACCTGTAGACACTTCTATCCCTATTTCTTGCAAAGTACATTTTATATTTTTCATTTTTTTCATTGTTTCTTTATCATCTTTTGACTTTAATATATGAATAATGTAATTTTTATCACCTTCATATATAAAATCTTTATATTTTATATTTCTTGTATATATATTTAAAAATTTAGAATTTGAGCTATGTGTTATTTTAACTGTCAAACTATTTCTTGTTTTCATTTTTACACAATGGTATATCATTATTTCTTGAAGTATATTATCAGATTCAAATACTTCATTCCTAGATTCAAATAAATGAATTTTATCAAAATATAGATTTGATGTAATTTGTTCTCTAAAATTTAAAAAATGTACACCATTACAAAAACTTCTGGGCGTAATTGCTACTAACTCTCCTTTATTTTTAAGTAATTGTTCTGATATAGATACAAATCCTGAATAATAATTATTAACATCTATACCTATATCTTTTAACATCTTTTTATGTCGAGAATTATTTCTCATTTTTTTATATGGTGGATTCATTATTATATAGTCAAATTCCTCTTTATTACTTTCTTTTATCAATCTAACTTGTTCATCTATAAAATCCTTATTTATTATATTAAATATTAAATTTATGTTTTTATCATCACAAACCTCTTTAATTCTTTTTAAAGAATTATTTATATTAGAAACTAAATTTGAATCTATTTCATATAAAGTTATATTTATTTCATCTAAATCATTTTTTGTATTTATTAAGTTTAGTATAATTGCTATCGATAGTATACCTGCTCCACATGCAGGATCTAATATTTTTATACTTTTTCCCTTAAACTTATTGAACATATTTGCCATGTACTCTGCTACACTTTTAGGAGTATAAAACTGTTCATATTTTTCTTTAAACAATAAATCATTAGGCAAATTATAAAACTCATCTATTTTGTATTTAAATTCTTTTACCATAAATTCCTCTCCTAAATCTTCTTTCTTTAATAGTCTAATTATATCACTAAAGCTATATTTTCTTTATTTTTATAAAATAAAAATAACCATATTGCTTAATTTCAATATGGCTATTTTCCATAAAATTTTTAATTAATTTTAATAAACCACGCTCCGTTACTTGTGGTACGGTTCATTATTATTTATTTTAAACGCCCTATAAACTTGTTCTAATAATACAAGTCTCATTAACTGATGAGGAAAAGTCATCTTAGAAAAAGATAACTTGTAATCTGCTCTTTTTAAAACCTCATCAGACAATCCTAAAGACCCACCTATAACAAAAGTTATGTGACTATTACCTCTAACTGCCAACTTACTCATTGTATCTGCAAGCTCTTCAGAAGACAAATTTTTACCATCTATAGCAAGAGCTATAACATAACTATTATTCTTTATTTTACTAAGAATTTTCCTACCTTCCTTATCTTTAACAATAATCATGTCCTTATCACTTAAATTTTCAGGACACTTTTCATCATCAAGCTCTATTACATCTAACTTGCAATACTTAGTTAATCTCTTTGAAAACTCATCTATCCCTAACTTTAAATATTTCTCTTTAATTTTGCCTACACCGATTACACTTATATTCATAAATTTCTCCTTAATCCGTCCTACTTTTGTATATATTATTTTACATTATATATATCAGATACTTCTTCTCTTAATAAAACATCTAGCTTTATATCTTGACCAATAATTATATCATTTTGAGCCAGAATAGATTTAGATGTTTCATATGCTAACTCTGGAAAGTTATTCTCCTTACTTAAATGAGCTAATAATATTCTTTCTGTTCCTTTTTTTACAAGATCTATACAAAATTTAGCTGCATCTTCATTTGATAAATGCCCTGTATCTGACAATACCCTCTTCTTTAATGAATAAGGATAAGACCCCATCATAAGCATATTAGGGTCGTAGTTTGATTCTAATACTACTAACTTTGATTTATATAAATGTCTTCTTATATTATCAGTTATCATTCCTATGTCTGTAGCTATAGACATCTTCTCATTTTCTGCATAAAAATTATATCCTACCGCATCTGATGCATCGTGATATATAGAAAAAGGTCTTATTATTAAGTCTCCTAAAGAGTAACTTCTATCATTTTCAAATACTTTCATATTGCTATCTTTTATATCCCCCAGTTTATCCTTCATTGCACACCATGTCTTTACATTAGCAAATATAGGTATATCATATTTTCTGGATATTATACCCGCACCTTTTATATGATCTGAGTGTTCATGTGTAATAAATATTCCTTTTATATTTTCCATATCTACATTTATATCATCAAGACCTGTAGTTATTCTCTTACCACTAAGGCCTGCATCTACTAATATGTTGGTGTCTTTATATCCTATATAATGGCAGTTTCCACTACTTCCGCTTCCTATTGAACAATATTTCAGCATACTGTCACCTCATTCTTTATAGTCATAGCTTATATTATACCAAAAAACTAGAGCATTAAATAAAAATTTAATACTCTAGTTAAAATTTACTTGTACTCACTTATTATTTTATCTATATCTATACCTTTTTTATTCCATAAATCAACAAATTTAGCTCCATTTACATTTTGGAACATATATGTGCTGTAATATTCTTTTAAAGTTTCAAAAAATACTTCATCTCCAACCTTATTTCTTACTTCATTAAATGCTAATGCTCCTTTAGTATATACTTTCAAACTATAATCTATCGAATTTCTATACTGAGTTGTTGCCTTAAATATATCTTCACTAGAATGATTTCTTGTTTGCATTTCCATAGTCTTTATAAGCTTAGATCCAACTTCTTTACCATACTTTTCCTCGAAATAAAGAACTGTTGAGTATTCTGTAAGAGCTTCATCTAACCAAGGTTCACTTATTTCATCATTTCCAATTACTGAATACCACCATTGATGTGCAGTTTCATGTGCTATCACGTATTCAAGTAAAAATTTGTCCTTTTCATTATATAAACTTTGATCAATCATAACTAATGTTGGATATTCCATTCCACCTATGTAAAAATCACTTGCTATTACTGAATATGTATCATACGGGTATTCCCCAAATAAATCACTAAATATGCTAATTGAATCCTTAGCTATCTTAGTCACTTCTATTGATAGCTTTTCATTTAAATTATATGTATTTATATTCACACCTTTATAAGTGTCCTTATTAATTTTGAATTTATCACTTAATATAAATGCAAAATCTCTTACTTTTTTTGCTTGTATTTCATAAAGTACTCGTTCTGAGTCAGACTTCTCTGAAATTATGTTTCCTGTGCAACCAACTTTATATTTTCTAGGGATTAGTAACTTAACATAAAAATTGCTTGTTTCACTGTAGAATGGATCCCCTACTGCTTCATAACTCTTTAGATTCCATCCTCTATCATCATGAACACATGCTATAGGAAACCAATTGGTTACATTTATAGTATTTTTTCCATATCCAAATCTACCTTCTGAGTTAGGTATTTTTACATTATACTTCATATCTATAGATATTTTTTCACCTTGCTTTAATTGTCTTCCTATCTTTACTTCTAAAATGTCATTTTTATCACCTTTTATCTCATATTCCAACTTATTATTATTATTTAATACATTTTTTATATCTATGTATCCTTCATTGAACCCATTTGGATAAGCTTGATTCATTTCATCCTTTTCAAAAGGAGCAAACTCTTCCTTAGAAAAAGCATTAGGATATATATGAAAATATATCTTGTCTAAGGATATATTAGTATTATTTACATACTCTATATTCTGATTGCACATTAACCTTTTACTTTCGTCATCATAAATAACATCAATAATGTATTTGTTTAAATTTTTACTTTCTTCAATATTCGATGTTTGTACATAATTTTTGCTCTGATATACATATACACCGCCCCCTATAACAATTAATAAAGCGAATATCATTCCTATTAATATTCTTACTTTTTTCGTAAAGTTTATTATCAACTTCTTTCCCCCTTTCTTTTTTAATATGAATAATTTTTTTGTTTTTTCTGTAAGATAAACTTGTGTAATTAAAGTTTTAGTTTTTTGTGATATAATCTTATCTGAGGTGATAAAATGTTTTTCAAAGAAGTCAATGAGATAGATTTAGGTGAAACTACTATTGCCAATATCTTTATAGATATATTTATGCCTATGGCTAATGGATTATACGTTAAAGTTTATCTTCTAGGTTATAGACAAGCATGCGACCCTAACTCTAATCCTAAATTTGATAATAATTCAATTGCTAGAAATTTAAATATACCTCTTTCTGATGTAATAGATGCATGGAAATTTTGGCAAAATAAAAATATTATTAGAATGCATAAAAATGAAGGTCTTGATGATTTTGACTATTCAATAGAGTTTTTAGATTTAAAGAAATTTTATATGGATAATATGCATGTAAATACAAAATCTATAAAATCTAATAGTGATAGTATAGTTTTGGTTTCAGAAAACCCTAGTGTTAGAAAGATGTTTACTAATATAAATAAAATAGTTGGAAGGTATCTTGATCCAGGTGAAAAGATAAGCATCTTAGAAATAATGAATAAATACAATATGGATCCTGATATGATAGTATGTGCTTACGAGTATGTTAGAGATAAGCATGGTTCATCCAGACCTGTTAAATATATTGAATCTATTCTTAGAGGATGGTATGATTCTAACTTATTTACTCCTCAAGATGTTAAAGATAGCTTTGCAGTAAGAAGCGAGCGATATATGATGTATAAAACAATATTTAATGAATTAGGATTTTATAGACCACCATCTAAACCAGAGGAAAGAATTATGGATAGTTGGTTTGATAAGTATAATATGGACATTGAAGTTATCTTATCTGCATGTTCTAGAGCTAAAAATACATCTAACCCATCTATATCATATATAAATGGTATAGTTGAAAAATGGAAAAAATCTGATGTAAAAACTTTAGATGACATAAAAATACTAGATGATGAATATAAAATGAAACTAGAAAATAAGAAGACTTCAAGTTCTAATAATCAAGTTTATCCTAAACAAGTAAAAACTAGGTTCCATAATATAAACCAAAGAACTGATAAATATACCGCTGAAGAGCTTGAACAGCTAATTCTTCAAAATAAAAAAAATAAATTTAAGTAGGTGATTAAATGAAAGAGTCAACATTAAAAGATATTTTAAACTCCTATGAAAAAAGAAGGGATAAAGCACAATCAGATTTAGAACAACGTATACTTGATGTATATGCTCAAATTCCGAGAGTAAAAGAAATAGATAATGAAATAAGTAAAATCGGGCTTAAACTTGCAAAACTAGTGCTTTTAAATCCTAATGACAAAGATACTATTCTAAATGAATGTAAAAATAAAATAAATATACTTACTAATGAAAAAAAGAGTTTACTTATAGAAAATAATGTTCCTGATTGGTATATAAATTTAGAATATAAATGTAAGACTTGTAAAGATAAAGGTTTTTTAAGTAATGGTAACAAGTGTAATTGTTTAAAGCAAGAAATAATAAGTTCTACTTATAAGATGTCCAATTTATCAAGAGTCCTTGACAAAGAAAACTTCGATAGTTTTGATCTTTCTTTATTTTCTACAGAAAAAGGAGAAAATAATATATCTCCTTTTGAAAATATGGAGTTAAATATATTACCTACATGTTACGAATTTATTAAAAATTTTGCTCAAGATAATGGAGAAAACTTATTATTTTATGGTGATACTGGGGTAGGGAAAACTTATTTATGTAATTGTATAGCTAAATCTTTATTAGATGAAGGATATTTAGTTATATATCAAACTGCATTTAAAATGTTTGAAATAATAGAAGAATATAAATTTAAAAATACCGATAATCATATTTCTAAAGAAAATTATGAAAACCTATTTAACTGTGACCTACTAATTATAGATGATTTAGGTACAGAACTTACAAATTCATTTACAAATAGCGAATTATTTAATATACTAAACACTCGTTTATTAACTGGCAAAAAAACAATAATATCTACTAATTTAGATTTTAAGCAATTAAGTCAAGATTATGCTATTAGAATATCCTCTAGAATTTTTGATAAATTTGATCCAATTAAGTTTATTGGAAAAGACTTAAGATGGGAAAGTAAAAAGTAATAGAAGAAAAATACTCTTAATATTTTTCTTCTATTTTTTATTTATAAAATTATATAAATTTATTTCTTAAATACTATTTTAAAAAATAAAAAACTCTTAGAATAATCTAAGAGTTTTATTGGAGCTGGTGATAGGAATCGAACCTACAACCTGCTGATTACAAGTCAGCTGCTCTACCGTTGAGCCACACCAGCATAGTGTATTAAGTTGGCGACCTGGAAGGGACTCGAACCCTCGACCTCCAGCGTGACAGGCTGGCATTCTAACCAGCTGAACTACCAGGCCGCGAATGGTGGGACTAACAGGGCTCGAACCTGTGACCCCCTGCTTGTAAGGCAGGTGCTCTCCCAGCTGAGCTATAGTCCCGGGAATTGGTGACCCATAGGGGAATCGAACCCCTGTTACCGCCGTGAAAGGGCGGTGTCTTGACCGCTTGACCAATGGGCCATAATTGGTGATCCATCCGCGACTCGAACGCGGGACACCCTGATTAAAAGTCAGGTGCTCTACCGACTGAGCTAATGGATCATATTATGTGTCAAATTTTACCAAATTTCTTAACTTCTCTTATTCACAAAGATTATTATATTAGCTTTTGTATTCTAAGTCAACATTTTTATTATAATTTTTTCAATAAATTAAATAATATATTAATTTTCACTATAATATTATATTTTATATTCACCTAGAATTGTCTATATTACTTACTTTCAAATTTATATTAATATAATTATATAAAATCAGTTTATTTTATAATTTTTCTTCCTTTAACTATAAAAATAAATAAAATTTACCTGCTTTTTATTCAAAACTAGATAAATTTTATAAAATAATTTGTTTTTTGCATAAAATAAAAGGGTATAAATATATATTTTAATACCCTCAACTATTTTTATTAATATTAATATTTAAAATTAGAATACATTTTTTCTAACTATAGTTTGTGCTCTATTTGGTCCAACAGAAACCATATCAACACTTACTCCTACTAACTCTTCTATCTTAGCCACATATTTCTTAGCATTTTCAGGAAGGTCTTCAAATTTTTCTACAGCAGTTATATCTTCTGTCCATCCTTCTAATTCTTCATATATAGGCTCACATTTAGCTAAATCTTCTAAAGATGCAGGGAAATCTTTTATTATTTTATCTCCCATTTTGTATGCTGTACATACTTGTATCTTATCAAATCCAGTTAAAACATCTAATAACATTAATGATATGCTAGTTAATCCGTTTACTCTTGCTGAATATCTAACTATAACTGAATCAAACCATCCACATCTTCTAGCTCTTCCTGTTACTGTTCCAAACTCACGACCTTTAACTCTTATTTCTTCTCCAACTTCGTTATCTAGCTCAGTTACAAATGGACCTTCTCCAACTCTAGTCGTATAAGCTTTTACTATACCAACAACATCTTTTATCATATTAGGTCCTACACCTGCACCTACTGCAAATCCTCCTGATATTGGATGAGATGAAGTAACGAATGGATAAGTTCCTAAATCTAAGTCAAGTAACGTTCCTTGAGCTCCTTCAAATAATACTTTTTTACCAGCTTTTATTGCATCATAAACTATTACTGAAGTATCCGAAACATAATTTCTTATTTTTTCAGCATATCCTAAATACTCATTATATATAGTTTCAAAGTCAAACATAGCTTTTTTTCCATATACACCTTGAACTAATTTATTTTTAGCATCTACTTGTAATTTTAACTTTTTAGCAAATACATCTTTATCCATTAAATCGCATATTCTTATTCCTGATCTCTCAGTTTTATCCATATAACATGGACCTATACCCTTTTTAGTTGTTCCTATCTTATTATCTCCTCTAGCTTCTTCTGCTAAAGCATCTAATTCTTTATGATATGGAAAAACAATATGAGCTCTATCACTTATTTTTATATTACTTGTATCTATATTATCTTTTTTAAGCATTTCTATTTCTTCTAAAAATCCTTTCGGATCAAATACTATTCCGTTCCCTATTACATTTATTGTATTTGGATTTAATACACCTGATGGTATTAATCTTAAAGCAAACTTCTTTCCATCAACAACTAATGTATGTCCAGCATTATTTCCACCTTGACCTCTAATTACTACATCAGCTTGCGTAGCAAGGTAATCTATAACTTTACCTTTTCCTTCATCTCCCCATTGAGAACCTACAACTGCAACTGTCTTCATTATAATTCACCTCTATTTTCGATTTTTCGAACACTTTACTTATACATTTTATCAAATATACGTATTATTTTCAAACTTTTTTAATATTCTATTGTTTTTAATATGTACTTTTCTACCATATCTAAATTTTCTAAATTTTTTATCTTTGTTTCTATAGTTTTTATATTATCTATTAAATTATCTAAACTATTTTGCCCATTATAGTTTATAAGATGTATAACTTGCCCCGTAATTGTATTTAGTAAATAAACTTTATATGTATTTTCTTTTTTAATACAGTAAAATACTAAACTCTCTTTGAATTTTTTATCTACTATTCTTAATAAGTTGATTTCATTGTTTATCTCTATCATTTGGGGATATATATATATTAAATTTATATTCAACACACATCACTCCATAAAATTAATTTTTATAAATATAAAAGCAAGCTATAAGCTTGCTTTTATATTTATTCACATTTATCAACAACTCTTTTGTGGATATTGTGGATAACATTTTATTAAAATTTCAATGCTTGTAGATTTCTTAATACAAATATCCACAAAATAGCATTTGTAGTTACCCACTTTTTGTGGATATTTGTAGATATATCCTATATTACATATCTCTAGATTTATTCGCAAATTTTTGAATTTCTCCAAGCCAAACTAATTCAACTGAACCCGTTTCACCATGTCTGTTTTTCGCAATTATAACTTCACCTATATTTTTTCTATCAGAGTCTGGATGATAATATTCATCTCTGTATAAAAACATAACTATATCTGCATCCTGTTCTATAGACCCCGACTCTCTTAAATCTGATAACATTGGTCTATGATCAGCTCTCTGTTCAGGAGCACGAGATAACTGAGAAAGCGCAACTACTGGACAATTCAACTCTTTTGCAATTATTTTTAAAGATCTTGATATTTTAGATATTTCTTGCTGTCTACTTTCATTATTTCCTTCACCTTCCATAAGCTGAAGATAATCTATCAATATTAGGTCTAATCCTTGCTCTATTTTTAATTTTCTACACTTTGATCTTAATTCTGAAATTTTTATACCAGGAGTATCATCTATATGTATTTTAGCATTAGATAAAACTGCCATAGCATCTATTATCCTCGGCCAATCATTCTCATTGAGCTTACCAGTTTTTAGCTTACTTATCTCAACGTTTGATTGCGCAGACAACATACGTTGTACTAGCTGTTCTTTAGACATCTCTAAACTAAATACTGCTACAGATGCATCACCCTTTAATGCAGCATTTTGTACAAGGTTTAATGAAAATGCAGTCTTCCCCATTGCTGGACGAGCAGCAATTAGTAATAAATCTGTTCTTTGCATCCCATTAATTTTTTTATTTAGATCTCTAAATCCAGTTGTTATTCCTGTTATTTCAGATTTATTTGTGTATAAGTGCTCTATCATATCATATGTATCCATTAATACTGAATTTATAGATTTAAAATCATCACTAGTTTTTTCTTGTGATATATCAAATATCTTTTTTTCAGCTACTTCTAGAACATCTTCAATTTTAGTTGAGCCATCATATCCTAAATTTATTATATCATTAGAAACTTTTATAAGCTTTCTAAGTACTGATTTCTCTTTTACTATATCTGCATAGTACTTAACATTTGATGTTGTTGGAACAATTGTGGATAAACTTGTTATATAACTAATTCCTCCTACATCATCTAAGTGACCTTGCTTTCTTAATTCTTCTGTTAGTGTTATTAAATCTATAGGTTCAGATTTATTACTCAATTTAATCATAGATTCATATATAATTTTATGAGCTTCTTTATAAAAATCATATGGATTTATAGTTTCACTGACTGTTATAATCGCTTCTTTATCAAGTAATATAGAACCTAATATAGACTGCTCTGATTCCACACTATGCGGAGGGATTCTAGTTATATCCTCCATTTTTTATCACCTCAAGATTTTGTCTATTGTTTTTCTTTTACGTCTACTCTTACTCTTGTAGTTACTTTTTGATGTATTTTTATATCAACAAATCTTGAACCTAATACTCTTATTGGCTCATCTAAAGTTATTTTTCTCTTATCTACTTCTATGTTATGTTGTTTTTTGATTTGTTCAGCTATATCTTTTGATGTTATTGACCCGAAAAGTCTTCCTCCATCACCAGCTTTAGTGTATATAACTACATTTAGTTCTTCCATTTTTTTACCTAATTCTACTGCTGCTTCATATTCTTTTTGAGCTTTTAGCTCCTTTGATTTATTCTTTTCATTTAATTCTTTCATATTTGTATTATCAGCAGGTACTGCTAATTTTTTAGGTAATAAATAGTTTCTTGCGTATCCATCACTTACTTCTTTTACTTCGTTTTTCTTTCCTGTTCCTTTTACATCTTTTAATAATATAACTTTCATCTATTCTTCCTCCTTAAGATATGTCTGTATTGTATCTTTTACTATTTCATATGCTTTTTCTAGTGAAGTATCTAATTGAGCACCTGCCATATCCCTGTGCCCACCTCCACCTAGCTTTTCCATTAACACATGTACATTTATATTTCCTAATGATCTAGCGCTTATAAAAACTCTATCATCTTTTCTACCTAAAACAAATGATGCTTCTACTTCTTTTATATTTAATAATTCATCAGCGGCTTGCGCTATTACTATATTTATATTATCAGTTTCTGCCTTAGTGTATGCTAAACATATATTATTGTTTATGACCTTTGCACTTTGAATAATTTCTGCCTTAGTTATAAAGTCTTTTATATCTGAATTAAATAATTTCTTAACCTCAATAGTATCTGCTCCAGATTTCTTTAGGTATGATGCAGCTTCAAATGTTCTTACACCTGTTTTAAATGCAAAGTTTTTAGTATCTAAACTAATACCTGCTAATAGTCCTTCTGCCGTTAATTTATTTATTCTTATATCATCTTCCATGTATTGTACAAGCTCTGTTACCATTTCACATGTAGATGATACATAAATTTCATGGAATAAAAGTACTGTATCATTAATAAAATCCACACCTCTTCTATGATGGTCTATAACAGCTACTTTATCCGATATTTCTAATAAATGTGGACATTCTGTGAAATTTGGTCTATGTGTATCTACAACTACTATAAGAGTATTTTTCTTACACTCTCTTATTGCATAATCACAATCAACAAAAACTCCATCATAGTAATCTGATTTTTTAATCCTTTTTATAAATTCTTCTATAGATTCATTTACATAGTCTAAAACTATATTAGCTGATTTATTGCATGATTTACATATATCATATATACCAACAGCAGAACCCATAGCATCCATATCGGGATACTTATGTCCCATTATAAATACATGATCACTTTCTAAAATAACTTCTCTTAAAGCATGCCCTATAAGCCTTGATTTTACTTTAGTAGTTTTTTCTACTGCTTTAGATTTACCGCCATAGAAAGCAAACTTATCTTTTGTTTTTACAACCGCTTGATCTCCACCTCTACCTAGAGCTAAATCAAGTGCTCCTGTTGCAAGCTTTAAGTTTTCATTTATTGTATCGCCATCTATTCCAATCCCCATACTTATCGTCACAGGAAGATTATTTCCATAGTCGATCTTTCTTACTTTATCTAGTACTAAAAACTTATCTGCTTCTAATTTCTTTAGTTCTTTCTTATTCATTATTAAGAAAAATTTATCTTTAGAAGTTCTCCTTAATGCTCCACTTGAATTCATTTCTAATGAAGTTAGTTCTTTTTCTATTGCTACGCTTAAAAGCGGCCTATTCTCTTCATCTGCACTCTTTAAAACTTCATCATATCCATCTATCTGTATTAGCATTATTGCATTTTTTTCTTCATTATATTTTTTTTGAATTTGTAAGAAGTCTGTTTTATCTATCCAATATAACATCATTAGATATTTTGCACTTTTTCCATTTTCATTTTTTATTACGTTATAAACTATAGTGTACTCTCTATCTTTGTAGCTTATATCAGTGTACATTTCTTTATTTTCATTTAATACTTTTCTAAGATTTAAGTTTTTTATAAGATTATCAATATTTACTCCTAGTAAGTCATTCTCACCTATCATAGTATTGAACTTACTATTATACCAAGTAATGCTACCATCAAATTCAAGTATACATAAAGGTATCGGAAGATTCATTACTGCTTTTTTAGTAGTTTCATCTATATCCAAAGATAAATTTTGAATATAATTAGTCCATTCTTTTCTTCTTATATTAGTTGTCTTCCAATTATTAATAACCATATATAAAAATCCAATAAAGAATAAACCTCCTATATAAAAATTATAGTAAAGTAGAAATATAGATGCTATTCCTACAGTGACTATATGTAAGTTTACTTCTGGCATATTCATTTTTAAAATTCGTTTACTAGTCATCTATACCTCCTAAGTAGATTTATAGCTTCTTACCCTTCTAAAGTCTATTATACTATCTAACATACCCACAAAAGATATTCCCATAAACCCAAATATACTTAAAATTAATACTGACATAAATATTATTTTTAATGAGCCACTTTTAATCCACTTTTTTAAATAGTAAATAGAAACTGATATACCTTGAAGCATAAACATAAAATTAAATACTAGTTGTAAATTCAACATTATTAAATCAGTGTGCAAATTTACTTTAATTAAATCCATAAATAAAACAAATATATATAACATAAATGATACAGTTACAGCATTACCTGGTAAATAAAAATCTGTAAATTTAGGTAATCTTATATTTACCATTCTTACTTTCTTTAAAATAAAAATCTCTAGAGCATATATGATAAATGCAACTATTATACCTTGTAAAAATAACATTGTAGGTAACATGTTATTAATATAGTTTACAATTTCTGATACCTTAAATCCTTCTTTTAAAACCATACCTGCATTTTCCATAATAGATACTTGAACATTTATAGATTCTTTTAATGTATTCATAAAATCATCTAATATATTTGTTTTAAATACTATATTTGCAATAAAGAAAAATACTATTACACATATCATAGTTACTATAGTACCTATATATATTGGTTCAAATTTATTAGAATCATCATCTTCTCTGTTATTCCTTATTGCACTTCCTATAAAAAGTCCTGGAACTATGCTCATTATACATACACTAACTGAATATAATGGATTCGCAGTAAACATTAATATAAAAAATGTTGCTATTAAAGATAATATAGAGTACTTATTATCAGTTAATGTTCCTATAATTGCATAGGGTACTGGTACTGCTATACTTAATATACTTAACATAGGCACATATACTGTTGTTAAACATAATAATATACCTAATACGGCTATCATCAATACTTGAGGTAGCCTTAATTTATTATTCAATTTAAAATCACTCCCTATTTTCCATATGTTTTTTTAAATTTGAAAAATCTCCATACCAACTTTCTACACTATGATTTTGATCTATTCCTATTCTTATCTTTTCTTTTATCTTGTAATCTATTTCACTAAAACTTATTCCTAATCTTTTAGCCAGTAAATATGTTATCATTATTATATTTGCCAAAGTGTCTTGAAGTACTTCATCTAAAGGTTTTACACCCTTAAAAATCAAATCAAATACATCTCCTACACTAAGTATAAGCTCCTTCTTCATCCACTCTATTATTTTTACATTTTTAGTTACATCTGAATTTCTATCGAATTTCACAGCTTCCCCCCCTTAATATATAAATATTATATCATAAATTATAACAGATTTAACCAGATAAACAAAAAAACGAGCCATAAGGCTCGTCCTTTTCTTAGTCTAATGTATATGGTAAAAGTGCTATATTTCTAGCTCTCTTTATTGCAACTGTTAATTCTCTTTGGTGCTTAGCACAAGTTCCAGAGATTCTTCTTGGTAATATTTTACCTCTTTCAGTTACGTATTTTTGTAATCTTTGAGTGTTTTTGTAATCTATTCTAGCATCTTTAGAGGCACAGAATTGACAAACTCTCTTTTTCTTACGTCTCTTCTTGTTTATCATAGTAAATTTCCCTCCTTCTTTAGAATGGTATATCGTCATCATCTATTGCTTGGAATCCTTGTGGATCTAATCCAGTTGGTTCAAAGCTAGGTTCAAAGTTCGGCTCGAATCCTTGATGATTTCCTTTATATGAACTATCAGATTTATTTTTTGTATCTAAGAACTGTACTCTATTTGCATTTACTCTAGTAGCTCTTCTAGTTTCTCCAGCTTGATTTTGGTAACTATCGATTCTTAATGAACCTTGTATAGCTACTAAACTTCCTTTTCCTATATAGTTAGCGCAATTCTCTGCAGACTTGCCCCAAACTTGTATATCTATAAAGTCAGTTTCTTTTTTTCCATCTTTGCCTGAGAATTCTCTATCAACAGCTATTGCAAAGTTTGCAACAGGCGTTCCAGTCCCTGCGATGTATCTTAACTCAGGATCCCTAGTTAATCTACCAATTAATACAACATGGTTCATAATAACACCGCCTTTTTAGTAATAAAACTAGTTATTAAGCAACAACTATCATATGTCTTATTACGTTTTCGTTTATCTTTAAGTTTCTATCTAATTCTTTAGGTACTTCAACACCAGCTGCGAAGTTAACTAATACATAGTGACCTTCAGTGAACTTAGCTATTGGGTAAGCTAATTTCTTGTTCCCCCATACGTCAACTTTAACTACTTCTCCGTTAGTAGCAACTACTTCCTTAACTTTGTTAAGAACAGCTTCTCTAGTTTCTTCATCAGCGTTTGGCTTTACTACGAAAACTAATTCATAATTTTTCATTATCTTTTCACCTCCCTTTGGACTTAACGGCTCTACATTTGTAGAGCAGAGAAATGAGACTTAAATCTCATACCTACACATTTTATCATTAGTTTTTACAAATGTCAATTCGATTTTATGTCACATCTTCTATTATTACATTTTTTTGCCTACTAATACGTATATATTTAAATTAATCTGATAATAATATATACATATAGCCCCCATAACTTAAATATATTTCATCCCAATCTCCCATAAAAAATGGTGGTAATATACCACCATTTTTTATGTAAAATTTTAACTAAGTATTTTATTCAACTTCAATATATTTTCTTAAAACTTCCCATAGCCTCTTTATACCTGCAAATATTATATCATCTAGAATATTTGAGTAATTTAATCTATAGCAATTTTATTCTCATCCATTTGAGAATAATGACCCACAAGGTACATATTCCAAATTATTTACTAAGCAATCTTTAATTATAACTCTTGAGTATAAATGATTTGGAAATTCTACACATGAAAATAATTCCCTTACTTTAATTATATATATGCTCTAATAATAATTCTGCATTATAAAATAATTTTATTGTTTATTGTATTTTTGAACAATAAAAAATAATAACTTTACCTAATGAAGTATTTTAATTAAAACATATATATTAAATCAAATTCTGATCTAATGTATATTTATACTACTTTGTTATTATTTTTTTAATTCTTTTTTCAACAGTTTCTCTATCAAGCATTATACTTCTTAAACATTTAGTACACTTTATTTTTATATCCATGCCTACTCTTGTTATTTCAAACACTTTGCATCCACAAGCATGTTGCTTTTTTAATTCTACAACATCACCTATCTTTATATCCATTGGCATAAATATTCACCTTCCTAACCTATATTTTCTACTTCTTTTGTACCATTTTCTAATCTAATTATTTTATATATTCCTTTATACTCAATGTTATTTTCAACTAAAGTATTTTTTACTTTTTCTATATCTTCGTATAAAAACCTTATAGATATACCGCAACTAGCCGTTATCTCTCTAGGGGTAGGTAATGTAGTCGCTCTTACCGAAGCTTCACCTAATAATTTATCTAGTCTTATCGCATGATGTGTTGAGTTAAATGAAACTATATACATTTCGTTCATATTGTCATCCTCTTTCTACTTTATAATATTATATAGATATAGTTTGTGATGAATTTTTCATTATATCCACTATGGTATACATATTAGTAACGCTTCCTACTTTTAAGCTTTCCTTAAGTCCATAATAATCAAGGCAAGTTCCACAAGATAGTATCTCAACTCCAGCCTCTTCAAGTATTTTAAAATTTCCGACAGTGTCATGATTTTCTGTACTTAATTTTACACCTGAGTTCACTAAAAGTATGCTTTTAGGATATGGTTTTGATTCTGTAAGGGTATATATAAATCCTTTCATAAGTACCTCACCTAATTCATCATTTCCATTTCCCATTTTATTTGAAGATATAAATACGCACTTATCCTCTAATTTATCTTGCTTTTTTTCTTCTATTATAACATTTTCTCCCTTTTTTATCTCTATAGAAATTAAGTCTTTTTCTTCTTTAATAACTCTTGATTCACAGTTCAAAGAGTTAGATAGTTTTAATATATTTTGTTTTGCAATATCATTATCTACTGTAACTATTACTATACCTTGTTCAATATTATCTAATTCTTTCTTTGTATTTATAACAGGTTTAGGACAAGCCAAACCTCTTGCATCTACTTCAATATACATTTATAATCCTCTCCTTAAAATTCTTCACATTTATTCTAACACACTTATATTTTTACTAGTTATAGATTATTTCTATACACAAAAAGATTCCTATAAGGAACCTTTTATATTCTATATTATCTCTAGATTTTTATATATACCCACACCTTTTTGATAATACTCTAGTTCTTTTTCTTTCGAAATATCTGAATATAATTCACCAAGATTTATATATAAATCTGCTAATATCTTTTTATCATTTAATTTAGATATTATATTTATGCACTTATGTAAATATTCTATAGCTATAATACTTTCATTTTGAGCTTTATGCATATCTGAATAATACTTTAAAACTCTATATTCATTTAATCTATTTTTATTTTTTATTGAAGATGCTAACGCTATTTTACAATATCTTTTAGCCATATCATATTCATAGTTAGATATATAAGTCTCTATTATTTTAAATAGACTTTTCATCATATATTCATCTTCATCATTCTTTTTAATGTCATATACTCTTTGTGAATACTCTAAAACTTTATCCAATTTACCTATGCTTTTATATATTTCAGATATAGTTAAGTAAATAGATGCTAATTCGGTTTTATTTTTTTCTTTATCTAAAATTTCTAATACTTTTTTAAAGTATTCTTTAGACTTTTCAAATTCCCCCATATTTAAAAGATTATTTGCTTTTAATATTAGTACATTTAGCTCTTCTTCTGGATTATTTTTCATATCTATTTCATCCATTTTATTTATATAATCTAAAGACTTTTCATTGTTATCTAGTTTTATATAGCAATATGCCATTTTACTATATAAATCTTTATATATATCTACATCTTCAACTTGTATTTCATTTAATACACCTTCTGCAAATTCAAATTGAAGTATTGCTCCTTTATAAAACTCTTCTATCATATAAATTTTACCTATATTAAAGTAGCATTTATACAATTTCTCTTTATCATTATTTTTTATAAAGTAATATAGTGCTTTTTCATAACTCATAACTGATTCACTATACTTACCCTTTTTAAAATTTATATCAGCTAGTAAGAAATTACATATTCCATAATTGTCTAAAACTTTATATTCATTACAGATTTTAATTACTCCATTTAATTGATTTTCTGCTTTTTCTAGGTCATTACATTTAATTAAAACCTCACCTTGAAGTATTAGGTTATCTGTTAACTTTTTAGATTGCATCTCTTTAGTCTCTAATAAGTAATCCACACTTACATCTAGTTGATTCGCTAAATATTCTAGCAATTCATAACTAGTGTGTGATTTATCCCTCTCTATATGACTTATTTGGGCTGCAGTAATTCTATCTCCTGCTAATTCTTTTAACGTCATATTTTTTTCTTTTCTTAACTTTTTTATCTTTTCTCCTAAACTTAAAATATTCATACTACTCCCCCATGAAATCATTTTCTTACAATTTAATTATAACTTATATTTCCTCTAAAAACACTATATTTCTTCAAAGTATTTTCTTATTCGATTAAATAATGTTCGTTTATACAAAAAAATAAATATATATTTTGTATTTTTTTAAGTATAACATACTTTATTACCGAATTTTATATCTTATTTTAAATTTATCGTGTTTATTTAGTGTATATATGTTTTAATTAAAATACTTCATTAAGTAAAGTTATTATTTTGTATTGTTCAAAAATACAATAAACAATAAAATCATTTTATAATTCAGAATTATTATTAGAACATATATATTTGCACTATTTTAGTTTATATATTGATTTTGAATTAATTTTTATAGTAATTGAACTTAATAATAAATGTACGTAATGTGTATCAAATCAATACTTATCTTAGAACTTGTAAAATAGTTATAGATTAAATTTACACACTTTTATAAATTAGATTACTATACTTTTAAATTAATTTTTATTTTATTAATTTAAACTTATATATTTTATCCTATAAAAAAGGGATTATCTCAAACCAAAATTATATATTTAATAACTTTGATTAAAACAATCCCTCTTATCTATTTAATTATTCTTAGATATATCCTTTAATGCTTCTATAGCTTTATCTATTTCTTCTTTAGTATTAAAATATCCTATACTAAATCTTACTGCACCTTGCTCAAGTGTTCCTAGCGTTTTATGTGCTAGAGGAGAACAATGTATTCCCGATCTAGTAGCTATATCATATTCGCTATCTAGTAAAAATGTTATTTCACCAGAATCCATATTTCCTATATTTATAGTTATAACAGATGCTCTTTTATTTGCATCCTTAGGACCATAAATTTTTATATTAGGTACTTCTTCTAATCTATCTAACATATATCTACATAACTCTTCTTCGTGTTCTTTTATTTTGTCTATACCTTCTTTAAATATAAACTTAACTCCTTCGTTTAATCCAACTATACCTGGAGTGTTATGTGTACCTGATTCATATTTATCTGGAAGAAGATCTGGTTGAAATAAATCTTCAGATTTACTTCCTGTGCCACCTTCTTTTAAAATATTTATATTTAACCCTTCTTTTATATATAAAATACCAGTTCCTTGTGGACCTAATAGTCCTTTGTGACCTGGTGCTGCTAACATGTCTGCATAAACTTCTTTTAAGTCTATATTATATACACCTGCTGTTTGAGACGCATCTACTAAATATAATATTTTATGAGATTTTGCAACTTCTGACACAGCTTTTATATCTATTAATGTTCCACATACATTTGATGCATGTGTTGTTACTATTAATTTAGTATTCGGTTTTATTGCTTTTTCTAAGTCTTGTATATCTAAAAATCCTTCTTTATCACATTGTACTATAGTATTCTCTATACCTAATTTTTCAAGAGATTTTATAGGTCTTATTACAGAATTATGCTCCATACTAGTAGTTATTATATGATCTCCTGTATTTATAACACCTTTTATAGCTAAATTTAAAGAATCTGTTGCATTGTTAGTAAATACTATATTCATAGGATTATCTATATTAAATAATTTAGCTATATTTTCTCTTGCATCATATATTTCTCTAGCTGCTTTAATAGCTAGTTTATGTCCTGCCCTACCTGGATTTGCACAGTAGTTTTTCATACAATCCATCATAGCATCATATACAGCTTCTGGCTTAGGAAATGTTGTTGCTGCATTATCTAAATAAATCATTTCATGATTTCCTTCCTTGTCTTAATTCTCCTCAAGAAGCATAGATACTATATTATTTAAATCATCTTCATTATAGTATTCTATTTCTATTTTTCCTTTTTTCTTTCCTTTAGATATATTTACCTTAGTTCCAAATATATTTCTTAGTTTTTCTTCTACATCAACAATAAATACATCTTTTTCTTTTGATTTTTTAGGAATTTCTTTAATATTATCCTCGCATATTTTCTTAGCTAAAACTTCTGTTGCTCTAACTGAAAGCTCTTCAGCTATAACTTTATTTGCTAATTCTAATTGAAGATTCTCATCATTTACTCTAAGTAATGCTTTACCATGTCCTGCAGTTATTTGACCTTGATCTATCATATCCATTATTTTTTGTGGAAGATTTAATAATCTTAATGTATTTGTTATATGCGGTCTACTTTTTCCTACAGCTTCTGATATTTCTTCTTGAGTAACTTCATAATTCTTTATTAAACTTCTATATGCTAATGCTTCTTCTATAGGGTTTAATTCTTCTCTTTGTAAGTTTTCTATAAGTGCTATTTCCATTATATCTTTCATAGGTATATCTTTTATAACTGCAGGTATGTCACTTTTACGAGCTAGCTTAGATGCTCTATATCTTCTTTCTCCTGCTATTATCATATATTTACCTTTATCATCAGGCTTTAACACTATTGGTTGTAATACGCCATAATTCTTTATAGATTCACTTAATATCTTTATTTTCTCTTCGTCAAATACTCTTCTAGGTTGATCTTGATTTGGATATATATTTTTTAAATCTATTGTTATTATATCTTTTTTATCTATTTCAGTACTAATATCAGGTATTAACGCACTAAGGCCCCTTCCTAATCTATTAGTTCTTTTTGTCGCTTTATTCTCCATATTATATTATATCCTCCTCTAAATCTATAAACTCTTCTGCTAGTTCCATATATGCTACTGCACCCTTACATTTTGAATCATAATAAATTACTGGCTTTCCATGACTAGGTGCTTCTGCTAGTCTAACATTCCTTGGTATTAATGTCGTATATACATTACCTTTAAAGTATCTTTTTACTTCATCTACTACTTGAATTGATAAATTGGCTCTTCCATCAAACATACTTAACACAACACCTTGAATATCAAGGTTTGGATTTAATCTAGATTTGACTAGTTTTATAGTTCCCATAAGCTGACTAACACCTTCTAATGCATAATATTCACATTGTATAGGTATTAAAACACTATCTACTGCGGTTAAACTATTTATAGTTAACATTCCTAATGAAGGAGGGCAATCTATAAATACATAGTCATATTTATCTCTTACTTTATCTATAGCATTTTTTAATATATATTCTCTGCTATCTCTTGATGTAAGTTCTATTTCACATCCTGCTAAATCTGTATCTGCTGCCACTATATCGATATTTTCAAATTCAGTACTTATTATTGTTTCACTTATATCTACACCATCTATTACAACATCATATATTGTTTTCTCAACTAAATGTTTGTCAATTCCATATCCACTCGTTGTATTTCCCTGTGGATCTAAATCTAAAACTAGTATTTTTTTTCCCATTGTTCCTAAACTTGCAGTTAAGTTTACATTAGTAGTAGTTTTACCTACTCCTCCTTTTTGGTTAAATACTGCTATTACTTTGCTCATATTGACTCTTCCCCCCGTAATATTTCAAAAAAAGATTACTGCAAAACAGTAACCTTTTTATTTTTTAGGAATCTTTACGACAACTTCCATATAATCGCCTTTATCTACTTCATTATATTTAGCTTCGATTCCTGTACCAATTATTGCATCAAAGGCTTGCTTCATCGTGTTTAAATATATTCTTATACCCATAGTTCCTTTTATATTTTGTTTTTTTTCTGAATCTTGAGGGTTCTCTAACTCTTCTAATATATCCTTTATTATCTTTTCTGTTTTCTTTACAGTTAACTCATTTTTTATTATCTTATCAAGAACTTCATTAACTAAATCTTCTGTTGGCAATTTAAGAAGAGCTCTTGCATGTCTTTCTGTTAAGTTATTTTCTACTAACTTTATTTTTACACTGTTAGGTAATCTAAGTATTCTTAACTTATTTGCTATAGTAGACTGATTTTTACCTAACTTCTCAGCTAACTGTTGTTGTGTAAATTCATGTTCTTTTATTAGGTTCTCATAACCCATTGCTTCTTCTATAAAATTTAAATCTTCTCTTTGTAGATTTTCTAATAAAGCTAGCACTGCAGATGATTCATCAGACATGTTATTTATGATAGCTGGAACAGCTTGAAGATTAGCTAATTTTGCAGCTCTAAATCTTCTTTCCCCCGCAATTAACTCATACTTATCATCTTTTTGCCTAACTGTTATTGGTTGAAGTATTCCATAAACTTTTATAGAATTGCTTAGTTCTTCTAAAGCTGCTTGTGAAAATACCTTTCTTGGTTGATATGGATTAGGGACTATGTTTTCTATAGGTATCTCCATAACTTTTTTATCTTCCATAACATACCTCTCTCATTTAGGATAAATATATTTTAATTTAATTATTTACAAATTAATACTTCATTTTAATACTATATTAGATATATAAATAACATTTCTTCACAATACTTATATAATCCTTCTATTTTATTTTACTTTTAACACAAATTTATATATTTCTAAAATAAAATATTATTTTATCGGGCTTTTTACTGGTTTTCCCGCTTTTCTTGGGTATTTATTTGGCGTATTTTTTATTTTTTTAAATACTAATATATTATGGTTTAAATCAGATTCAGGCAATTCGATATTTATCTTTTCTATAAACTCAACACCTAAAACATCCATCGCTAATTTTGATTCTTCTAACTCTAAGTTTGCATTTGGACCTTTTAAACACACAAAGTATCCACCTAATTTAACAAATGGAACACAAAATTCCATTAAAATAGGTAGTCCTGCAACAGCTCTTGCAGTAGCTATATCATATTTTTCTCTGTACTCTTCTAGCTTACCAAAATCCTCTGCTCTACCATGTATAAACTTTATATTATCAATTTCCACTTGTCTACTTACTTCTTGCAAGAAGTTGATTCTCTTATTTAATGAGTCTAATAAAGTTAATTCTATATTTTTTAAGCAAATTCTTAAAGGTAATCCTGGGAATCCTGCTCCAGTACCTACATCTATAATAGATACTCCATCTTTTATATATCCGTTAGTTACTGCTGAAACAGAATCTAAGAAGTGCTTTATATACACTTCTTTTTCATCTTCTATTCCAGTAAGGTTCATTTTTTGATTCCAATCGACTAATATTTCCCTGTAAATATTAAAATCATTTAATATTTTGTCATCTACTTGTATTCCTAAATTTTCAAGACCATTTTTTAATATACCTCTATTGCTCATCTTTTCCTCCTCTAGTTCTTCTCATTTGTTCTAAGTATATAAGAAGTACTGATATATCTGCAGGTGAAACTCCAGAGATACGAGATGCTTGTCCTATAGATATAGGTCTTATTGCATCTAGCTTTTGTCTTGCTTCTATTCTAAGTCCATCTATTGATAAATAGTCTATTACTTCTGGTAATCTCTTATTTTCAAGCTTTTTAAATTGATCTATTTGCTTTAATTGCTTTTCTATATATCCTTCATATTTTGTCATTATTACACATTGTTCTTTAACTTCATAAGATACATCTTCTCCAGCACCTTTACCTATAGCTTCTATTAACTCATAAGTTACTTCTGGACGCTTTAAGAATTCATATAAAGATAAACCTACTTTTATTTCTGATGCTCCCATTTCATTTAATAAATGATTTACTTCTTTAGGAGTTACTCTTTCAGTTTTTAATCTTTCTAATTCTTGTTCTACTTCAGCTTTCTTCTTAAGATATCTTTGATATCTTTCTTCTGAAACTAAACCTATATCATATCCTCTTTGAGTAAGTCTCATATCAGCATTATCTTGTCTTAGATATAGTCTGTATTCTGATCTTGAAGTCATCATTCTATATGGTTCATTAGTTCCTTTTGTAACTAAATCATCTATTAATACACCTATATATGCTTCTGATCTATCAAGTACAAAAGGCTCTTTTCCTTCTATTTTATGAGCTGCATTTATACCAGCTATAAGTCCTTGAGCTGCTGCTTCTTCATAACCAGATGTTCCATTAAACTGACCAGCACTGAATAAGTTTTCAACTCCTTTTATTTCAAGACTTATTTTTAATTGAGTTGGATCTATACAATCATACTCTATAGCATACGCAGGTCTCATTATTTTAGCATTTTCAAGACCTTTTACACTCTTATACATTTCAATTTGAACTTCATAAGGTAAACTTGTTGATATACCTTGAATGTACATTTCTTTTGTATCTAAACCTTCTGGCTCTATAAATATTTGGTGCGATTCTTTATCACTAAATCTTACAACTTTATCTTCTATAGATGGACAATATCTAGCTCCTGTACTATCTGCTTGCCCACTATACATAGCCGTTCTTTCTAAGTTGTTAGTTATTATTTCATGAGTTCTTGGGTTTGTTCTTGTTAAATAACAAGGCTCTTGTTTTATTCCTATATCATCAGTTAAGAATGAGAATGGAGTAATCTTTTTATCTCCTTCTTGTATAGACATCTCCGAAAAATCTATACTATCTCTATGAATTCTAGCAGGAGTTCCTGTTTTGAACCTTCTCATATTTAATCCTAAGTCAACTAATCTATCTGTAAGATGTTTAGAATATGCTAATGCATTAGGACCTTCATTAATAGTCAATTCGCCTATAAATATCTTAGAGTTTAAATAAACTCCAGTTGCTAATATAACGGCTTTAGCTTCATATTTACATCCTAGCTTAGTAACTACACCTGTAACAACTTGTCCTTCATGTAATATATCAACCACTTCATCCATAACTATATCTATATTAGGATTATCTTCTAAAGTCTTCTTCATTTCTGTGTGATATTTAAATTTATCAGCCTGACCTCTTAAAGAGTGAACTGCTGGCCCTTTAGCAGTATTTAACATTCTACTTTGTATAAGTGTCTTATCTGCATTTATACCCATTTGTCCACCTAAAGCATCAATTTCTTTTACTAATTGTCCTTTACCAGTCCCACCTATTGATGGATTACAAGGCATTAAGGCTATTGAATCTAAAGACATAGTAACTACTAATGTCTTATGTCCCATCCTTGCTGTAGCAAGAGCTGCTTCACAACCGGCATGCCCTGCTCCAACTACTATTACGTCATACTTCCCTGCATCAAACTGTTTCATATGGATCTCCTTTCTGTTTTACGTTATGTTTCACGCAAAACATAACGTTCTTTATATATATTTATTTACCTATACAGAAGTTTGCAAATATTGTATCTAATAAATCTTCTCTTACTGTGTCTCCGTTTATATATCCTAAATAATCCCATATATTTTTAAAATCAACTTCTATAAAATCATATGGCATTCTTTGCTCAATAGCATTCATTGCATCGTTTATAGATTCATATGCTTTAAATAGAGCATCTTTATGTCTTGAATTAGTTATTATTAAGTTAGAAGAATTTTTTACGCTTCCATGATAAACCATAGATTCTATCTTATCTTGTAATTCCTCTATCCCTTGATGTTTTAAAGCTGATATCTTTATTATATCTTCACTATTAACAAATTCTTCTATTTTTTCTAATTCTATTTGAGGTTCTAAGTCCATTTTATTTAACAGAACTATAGTCTTCTTATTTTTAAGATTTTCTAAAATCTCCATATCTTCTTGTGATAATTTTCTAGATGCATCTAGAACCATTATAACTAAATCAGCTGTACTGAAAGATTCCTTAGATTTTTCTACCCCTATTTTTTCAACTACATCTTCTGTTTCTCTTATACCTGCAGTATCAACTATTTTTAGAGGTATACCCTTTATATTAACAAACTCTTCTATAACATCTCTAGTTGTACCTGCTATATCAGTTACTATTGCTCTATTTTCTCCTAGTATAGAGTTTAGTAAAGATGATTTACCTACATTAGGCTTACCTACTATTACAGTTTTTAAACCATCTCTAAGTATTTTACCACTTTCCGCTGTATCGTAAAGTTTTTTGATTTCATTTCTAAGCTCAAGAGCTTTTTCTTCTAGTCTTTGATATGTGATTTCTTCTACATCTTCTTCTGCAAAATCTATAGAAACTTCTAAGTGAGCTAAAACTTCCGTAACATTCATTCTTAAATCTTTTATTTTTTTAGCTAAACTTCCTTCTAATTGATTTTGAGCTACTTCATGAGCCATATCCGTTTTTGATTTTATAACATCGATTATAGCTTCTGCTTGAGATAAGTCTATTCTTCCATTTAAAAATGCTCTTTTTGTAAACTCTCCTGACTCAGCTAATCTTACACCTTTAGATAGTATAAGTTCTAATATTTTTTTTACTGAAATAAATCCACCGTGGCAATTTATTTCTATTACATCTTCAGTTGTATATGAATTCGGTCCTTTCATATAAGCTACTAACACTTCATCTATTACTTTTTCACCATCAACGATTGTCCCATATATTAACGTTCTCGCATTATAATCTTTTATCATTTTTCCTGATTTAGATTTAAAGATTGATTGGGTTACTTGTAGTGATTTTTCTCCACTAATTCTGATTATTCCTATTCCACCTTCTCCAGGTGCTGTAGCAATTGCCGCTATAGTATCATCTATAAACAAATCATTCACCTCTTAATATAAATTTTATCCTTTTCGTTACTTTTAATTGTTTCCTTAATCTTAACATTATATAAAATAAATTGCAAAAATAAAACCCCCTATTACCTAGGAGGTTGATTTTATTTTATATATTCTATTACTAATCTTCTATATGGGTCAGTTCCTTCACTATAAGTACTTACATACTTATCATTTTGAAGAGCAGAATGTATTATTCTTCTTTCATAAGGATTCATATAGTCAAGTTTCTTAGTTCTCTTTGTTTTAGCTACTTCTCTAGCTACCTTGTGTGCATATCTTATTAAAGATGCTTCTCTCTTTGATCTATAATCTTCTATATCCACAAGAACTCTCATATTAGAATTTTTATTTATTTTGTTAAGTGCAAGTCCTGTTAATAATTGTATAGAGTCTAAAGTTTCTCCTCTTTTACCAATTAAAGCAGCTGATTCTTGACCTCTTATATCAACTTTTATAAGATTACCTTCTTGAGTTACACTAAAATCTGCATCTATATTAGAATTTTTAAGTATGTTTTCAACAAAGGCCTTAGCTATATCTATTTCTGTTTCTTTTTCTATAACAGTAAATTTATAAAGACCATCCTTAGCACCTAAAAACCCTAAAAAACCTTTTGTTGGACTTTCTAATACTTGAATTTCTAAATCTTCTAATTTAGAATTTAATTCAACAATCGCTTTATTTATAGCTTCTTCTTTACTTTTACTTCTTATTTCTAGGCTTTTCATCTACTACTTCCTCCTTAGAAACAGCCAGTTTAGCTCTTAAAGGATTCATTATTAAATAGTGTTGTCCTATTGCAAACACGTTACCTATTGTCCAGTATAATGTAAGACCTGCTGGGAAAGAGAATCCCCAGAATAACATCATAGCTGACATAACATAAGTCATTACCTTCATAGATCCTTGTTGCTGATCTTTAGGCATCATTAATAATTGCATTAAAAATGTAGTTGCTCCTGATAATATAGCTAATATAACATCTGGCGTAGTTAAATCTTTTATCCATAAAAACCCTTTTGCTGCAGTTGCAAATTGAGCTTGGTCTGTAAAAACTCCATATGTAACAGGTTCTCTTAATACAGAAAATAGTGCAATTAATATAGGCATTTGTATTAATAAAGGTAAACACCCAGCTAATGGATTAATTTTAGCTTCTGTGTATATCTTCATTATTTCTTGTTGTTGTTTTTCAGGTTTATCTTTGTATTTTGTTTGTATTTCTTGTATCTTAGGCTGTATATCTTGCATTGCCTTCGTAGATTTTGTTTGCTTAATTGTAAGTGGTAGTAATAATACTTTTACTAATATAGTGAATAATATTATTGAAAGTCCATAATTCTGAACAAACTCAAATATTATTCTTAGGACATGTCCTAAAGCATTACTTATAATATTCACTTTCTATACCTCCCAAAGTATGTGTTGTTTTATTTAAGTGGATCGTATCCTCCTGGATGAAAAGGATGACACTTTAATAATCGTCTTAAGGTTAAATATATCCCTTTTAACGCTCCATATTTTCTAATTGCTTCAATTGAATACTGAGAACATGTAGGATAAAATCTACAAGTTGGTCCTTTTAAAGGAGATATAAATTTTTGGTAAAATCTCACTAAATAAATAAGTAACTTCGATGAATACCTATTAATTTCCTTTAATATATAATTTTTTTTTTCAAAACACAGACCTCCAAGTAAAAATATAGATTTATATTAATCCTGCTTTTTTTATAAGATGATTCATAGACTTTTCTATATCCTTATAATCAGCTTCTTTTATCGCAACTCTAGCTATAAATACAATATCATATCCATATTTAACGTTTACATCGACATTTAATCTATATGATTCTTTTATTTTTCTTCTTATTTTATTTCTATTAATAGCATTTCCTACTTTTTTAGAAACTGAAATCCCTACTCTAGTAGAGTCTGATTTATTATCTAGTATATACATTACTAAGTTTCTATTCGCAAAAGATTTGCCGTGTTTGTATACTTTTCTAAAATCAGAGTCTTTTTTTAAACCTTGAGTTCTCTTGAAGTCCATCTTAAAACCTCCATAAACACAGCTGTTAATTATATTTTCTACACAAAAAGGCCACTTAATAGCGGCCTTTTTAATTATTAATGAGTTAATCTATTTCTTCCTTTAGCTCTTCTTCTCTTTAACACGTTTCTTCCATTAGACGTTTTCATTCTCTTTCTGAAACCATGTTCTTTCTTTCTTTGTCTTTTCTTTGGCTGATAAGTTCTCTTCATCGTATTACACCGCCTTTCAGATTTGTTTTCCGTTTATAAAAATAATAACTTTACCCTCAAAGTAAACATAACACATACAATTATAAATGCTTTTATATATGTTGTCAACGAGTTTTTGGAAGTCATAAATAACTATTTTACTCTCATTATATTATTATAATTTAAGGCATTTATATAAGTATTATCCACATTTTTAATTTATATTTCTATTTTTTTATATAAAACAATTTATTTTCAAACATTAAATTAATGTATATATATTTATCAACATATGGTGAATTATGTGGATAAATTAGTTGCAAATTATTGAAGTTTGACAGTTATTCTGATATTATAGATATACTTGTGTATAATGTTAATAAAATTTATTAACTTATCAACGTTATTCACAAACTGTGGATATAAATGTGCATAACTTATTAATTAACTGACAATAATTTAGTTATAAAGTGTTTTTTTATATATTTTTACTATTTATAACTTTATATACATATTGTTAATAACTTTTTGCTTTACAAGAATAATTACTCTTATTATATTTTATCAACATAATTATCCATAAATATTCTTATTTTATAAAATTTATATAAATTTCATTAGTTTTTGTTAATAACTTTGTGGAAAATGTAAATTATTCTATGCGGAGGTTCATACTATGGATATAGTTTCTTTATGGGACAAAACACTACAATTAATAAAGGGTGAGTTATCTCCACCTAGTTTCAATGCTTTTTTTAAGCAAATAATACCTTTAAAAATACATATAAATGAATTAATACTTTTAGTTCCTAATGATTTTACTAAAGGTATCTTAGAGGATAGATATTTAAATCTAATTGAAAGTTCAATAAATCAGCTTTCTTTAAAAAAGTATAATGTTAAATTTGTTTTAGATGAAAAATATGTTGAAAATTTAGAAGAAGAAAAATCTTCTAATTTACCTCAAAAAAATTATCCAAATCTAAATCCTAAATATACTTTTGATACTTTCGTAATAGGTAATAGTAATGGATTTGCTCATGCTGCATGCGTTGCTGTTGCTGAATCTCCTGCTAGAGCCTACAATCCATTATTCTTATACGGAGGTGTTGGATTAGGAAAAACTCACTTAATGCATGCGATAGGTCATCATATAATAACTCAAAAAAAGGATTCTAAGGTTGTTTATGTTTCATCTGAAAAATTTACCAATGAACTTATAAATTCTATAAAAGATGATAGAAACGAAGAATTTAGAAATAAATATAGAAATGTAGATATACTTCTTATAGATGACATTCAGTTCATCGCAGGAAAAGAAAGAACTCAAGAAGAGTTTTTCCATACTTTTAACTCATTACATGAGGCAAATAAGCAAATAATTATTTCTAGTGATAGGCCTCCAAAAGAAATACCTACATTAGAAGATAGATTAAGATCTAGATTTGAAATGGGACTTATAACAGATATTCAAGCGCCAGATTTTGAAACTAGAATAGCTATACTTAGAAAAAAAGCTCAAATGGAAAACATAGAAGTTTCAAATGAAGTAACTAATTACATAGCTAAAAATATAAAATCTAACATAAGAGAATTAGAAGGTGCTTTAACAAGAGTAATTGCATATTCATCTCTTACTAATAGAACGATATCTTTCGATCTTGCAGTAGAAGCTCTAAAAGATATAATAACTACTACTAAAAATGAAGAAATTACTGTAAATAGAATAAAAGAAAAAGTAGCTTCTGTATTTAATATAAAAATGGAAGACTTCAATTCTAAAAAAAGAACAAGATCTATAGCTTATCCAAGACAAATAGCTATGTATTTATCTCGTGAACTTACAGATTTATCACTCCCTAAAATAGGAGAAGAGTTTGGAGGAAGAGATCATACAACTGTTATTCATGCCCACGATAAGATAGTTAAAGACATACAAGTAAATGAAGAGATCAAATCTAAAATAGACAAAATAATTTTAGATTTAAAGGGATAATTTATAAACATTTACCTGTGTATATTGTGTTGATACATTGTTTATAGTTTTTTATCTAAATTTTATTAACACAATATTATATAAAAAATAACAAAGATATTAACATTTTGTACACATGTTGATATCTTTGAATTTATTTAGATATAGATACTTATTAACATTATCAACAATACTTACTACTATTACTACTATTATTTTTATTTATTTTTTTATATAAATTAAACAAGGAGGTTATCCACATTGAAGATAATTTGCAATCAAAAACTTTTAGCTAATAAAATAGGAATCTCCCAAAAAGCTATTAATGGAAAAACAAATTTAGAACTTTTAAAAGGTATTTTATTATCAGCTAAAGATGGACAATTAAAACTAACTGGATATGATTCAGAAATCGGAATAGAAACTTATGCACAATCTGAAATTATCGAAGAGGGAGAAATTGTAGTAAATGCTAGACTTTTTGGGGATATCATTAGAAAGTTACCGGATTCATTTGTTGAAATAGAAACAGATACTGAAAATAATATATATATAAATTGTTTAAATTCAAGATTTAAGATAAAAGGAGATTCAGCAAAAGAATATCCAAGACTTCCTGAAGTTAATGAAGAAGATTTATATAATATACCTCAAGATTTATTAAAAAATATGATAAAACAAACAGTATTTGCTATATCTCAAGATCAGACAAAACCTATATTAATGGGAGAACTTTTAGAAATAGTGGATGGAGATATAAGCTTAGTTGCTATTGATGGATACAGATTAGCAGTTAGAAGTTGCAAGGTTGATAACATAGTAAATAATGCAAAGGTCATAATACCAGGAAAAACATTAAATGATGTAAATAGTTTATTATCTTCTGAAGAAGATGTAAAAGTTGGGTTTGATGAAAAAAATGCAATATTTATTATAAATGACACTAAAATAATAACTAGACTTCTTGAAGGTGACTTCATAGATTATAAAAAATTATTACCGAGAGAATATAATTCAAAAATAAAGTTAAAAACTAAAGAACTTTTAAATAGTATAGAAAGAGCATCATTATTATCACAATCTGAAAAAAATAACTTAATAAAGTTATCTATAAGAGATAATGTTATGGCAATCACTTCAAATACTGATAAAGGAAATGTATATGAAGAAGTTAATTTAGAGTTAACTGGTGAGTACTTAGATATAGCATTTAACTCTAGATATTTCTTAGAAGGATTAAAAAATATAGATAGTGAAGAAATCTTTATAGAATTCACTACAAACATAAATCCATGTATAATAAGACCTGCTGATGACATTAAGTATACTTATTTACTACTTCCAGTAAGAATATCATCTAATATATAATTTAAGCAGAAAACCCAACTAATAAAGTTGGGTTTTTGTAGCTAATTTTGTGATATAATATATATTTAACATGATATTTTATAAATACCAAAAATCTTATTAATTAGGAGGAACTTATTAATGATTGAAATAAACATAGATTCAGAATATATAAAATTAGATCAACTTCTTAAGTTAGCAGATGCTGTATCTACAGGTGGACATGCTAAATTTTTAATACTAGAAGGCTTAGTTAAGGTTAATGGAGAAGTTGAAATTAGAAGAGGTAGAAAATTAAAATCTCAAGATATAGTAGAAGTTGAAGGACAGAAAATAAAAGTAGTGTAAAAAGGAGAGCCTTTTATGCGACTAAATAGTTTACAGTTAGTGAATTTTAGAAACTATAATAATCTATATTTAGAATTTAATAAAAAAGTTAATCTTCTTTTAGGAAAAAATGGCCAAGGTAAGACGAATATAGTAGAATCTATATATATGCTATCTTTTGGAAAATCATTTAGAACTAGTAGAGATAAAGAAATTATAAAATTTGATACTGAAAATTTGTATGTTGGTGGTAGTTTTTCAAAAGAACATACAGAAGGTCTAATAGAGATAGCAATTGGAAAAAATAAAAAGGGTATAAAGGTAAATAAAATTCATATACAAAAAATTCATGAATTACTTGGAAATTTGAATGTTGTGATATTTTCACCAGAAGACCTTAGATTAGTTAAAGAAGGTCCAAAGGAAAGAAGATTGTTTATTGATAAAGAAATTAGTCAAATTATGCCTAAATATTATAATTATCTTACTAATTATAATAAAATTCTTTTTCAAAGAAATCAGTTGCTAAAAACTAATAACGTAGATGAAGCATTACTAGATGTTTATGATGAGAGCTTAGCTAGATATGGAAGTTATCTATATATTTTAAGGCGAGATTTTATAAAAAAAATAGCAGATATATCTAAAAATATGCATTTAAATTTGACAAATTCGATTGAAGAATTATCGATTACATATAAAAGCCAGATTGATATAAATGATGACGATACTATTGATAGCATGTATAATAAATTCTTAGATAAACTTGTTTCAAGTAGGAAGCATGATATTGATGTAAGAACAACTAGATATGGTTTACATAAAGACGATTTAAATATATATGTAAATGGTCTAGATGTTAGACTTTATGGATCACAGGGTCAACAAAGAACAGCATCTATTTCATTAAAATTATCTGAAATAGAGCTTATAAAAAATGAAGTTGGAGAATACCCAATTCTAATTTTAGATGATGTATTTAGTGAATTAGATGAAACAAGACAAAAATTATTAATAGATAACTTGAGTGTAGTTCAAATGTTTATAACTACTGCTGAAGTTTCACATATAAACATATTCAATAAAAGTAATACAACCATTTTCAAAATTGAAAAAGGACAAGTTATTAATATAGAGAATGGAGGGAACTAGATGAAACAAGAATACGGTGCAAGTCAGATACAAGTTCTAGAAGGATTAGAGGCTGTTAGAAAAAGACCAGGTATGTATATCGGTTCAACAGGTCCTAGAGGTTTACACCATTTAGTTTATGAAGTAGTAGACAACAGTATAGATGAAGCATTACAAGGTTATTGTTCAGAAATATATGTTGCAATAAACAAAGATGGAAGTATAACAGTAAAGGATAATGGTAGAGGTATACCCGTAGAGATGCATCCTAAAACAGGAAAATCTACACTAGAGACCGTTTTAACAGTGCTTCATGCAGGAGGTAAATTTGGTGGAGGAGGATACAAGGTATCTGGTGGTCTTCACGGAGTTGGGGTTTCTGTAGTGAATGCATTATCTGAATGGGTTGTAGCAGAAGTGCGTAGAAATGGAAATATATACAGACAATCGTATAAATTGGGTACACCTACAACAGAACTTGAAATAGTAGATGAATGTAAAGATACAGGTACGACTATAAGCTTTATGCCAGATGCCACAATATTTGATGAAATTGAATTTAAATTTGATACATTAGAGCATAGGCTTAGAGAATTATCTTTCTTAAATAAAGGTATAAAAATAGTATTTGAGGATAAGAGAGAAGGGCAAGAAAAGAAAAAAGAATTCCATTACACTGGAGGATTAATAGAATATGTAAAATATTTAAATAAATCTAGAACTGGAATTCATGATGAAATAGTTTATATAGATAAAAAAGTAGATGATTATGTTGTTGAGTTAGCTATGCAGTATACTGACGGTTATTCAGAGAACATATATTCTTTCGCTAATAATATAAATACTCATGAAGGTGGTACTCACTTAGCAGGATTTAAGACTGCTCTTACAAAGACAATAAATGAATATGCTAAGAGAAATAAACTTTTAAAAGAAAATGAACCAAACTTATTAGGTGAAGATATAAGAGAAGGGCTTACAACTGTAGTATCAGTTAAGCTTCCAGAACCTCAATTTGAAGGTCAAACAAAGACTAAGCTAGGAAATACTGTTATGAGAGGTATAGTAGATAGCGTAACAGTAGAAGAGTTAGGAGCTTTCTTAGAGGAAAATCCAACTACAGCTAGGATAATAGTAGATAAAGGTCTTAGAGCTCAAAGAGCAAGAGAAGCAGCTAAAAGAGCAAGAGAATTAACTAGAAGAAAGAGTGTATTAGAAAGTACTTCATTGCCAGGGAAATTAGCTGACTGTGCCGAAAAAGATCCTTCTAAGAGTGAAATATTCTTAGTCGAAGGGGATTCTGCTGGTGGTTCTGCTAAACAAGGTAGAGATAGACATACTCAAGCGATACTTCCGTTAAGAGGTAAGATATTAAATGTTGAAAAATCTAGATTAGATAAAATATTATCATCAGATGAAATAAAAAATATGATAACTGCATTTGGTTGTGGAGTTGGCAATGACTTTGATTTAGAAAAAGCTAGATATCATAAAATAGTTATCATGACCGATGCAGACGTCGATGGAGCGCATATAAGAACATTATTATTAACGTTCTTCTTCAGATATATGAAGCCATTAATAGAAAATGGATTAGTGTATATAGCGCAACCACCTCTATACAAAGTTAAAAAGCAAAAGAAAGAATACTATGTTTATTCTGATGAACAATTAAATGTTTTATTAGAAGAAATCGGAAGACAAGGTGTAGAGCTTCAAAGATACAAAGGGCTTGGAGAGATGAACGCTGAACAGTTATGGGATACTACAATGAATCCTGAAACAAGAACTTTATTACAAGTATCTATAGAAGATGCAGTACTTGCAGATGAGGTATTCTCAATGCTTATGGGTGACAAAGTTGCTCCAAGAAGAGAATTCATAGAAGAAAATGCAACATACGTTAGAAACTTAGATATATAGAAAGGGGATGAGTATCAATGGAAGAAAATAATAGAATACTCCCTATTGAAATAGCAGAAGAAATGAAAAAGTCTTATATAGACTACTCTATGAGTGTTATAGTTGGTAGAGCTCTTCCAGATGTAAGAGATGGACTAAAACCAGTTCATAGAAGAATACTATATTCAATGAGTGAATTAAATTTAACACCAGATAAACCATATAGAAAATCTGCCCGTATAGTTGGGGACGTTCTAGGGAAGTACCACCCACATGGAGATAGTGCTGTTTATTTGGCAATGGTTAGAATGGCTCAAGATTTCTCAACTAGAGGACTTTTAGTTGACGGTCATGGTAACTTTGGTTCAGTAGATGGTGATTCACCAGCCGCAATGCGTTATACTGAAGCGAGAATGAGTAAATTAGCTATTGAATTATTAAGAGATATAGATAAAGAAACTGTTGATTTTGTACCGAATTTTGATGAATCGTCAAAGGAACCTGCAGTACTTCCTTCAAGATATCCAAACCTTTTAGTAAATGGTTCTAACGGTATAGCAGTTGGTATGGCCACATCTATACCACCTCATAATTTAGGTGAAGTAATAGATGCAACTGTACATTTAATAGACAATGAAGAGTGTTCAGTTGATGATTTAATGAAATTTATAAAAGGTCCAGATTTCCCAACTTCAGCAATAATAATGGGGAAAGAAAATATAGCTGAAGCTTATAGAACTGGTAGAGGCAAGGTTAAAGTTAGATCTAGAGCGGTAATAGAAGAATTGCCAAAAGGAAAACAACAAATAGTAGTAACAGAAATACCATATCAAGTTAATAAAGCTAAGTTAGTTGAGAGAATAGCTGAATTAGTTAAGGATAAAAAGATAGATGGAATATCTGACCTTAGAGATGAAAGTAACAGAAATGGAATGAGAATAGTTATAGAGCTTAAGAGAGATGTTAATGCTAATATAGTACTAAATAATTTATATAAACATTCTCAAATGGAAGAAACATTTAGTGTAATAATGCTTGCATTAGTAAATGGTCAACCTAAAGTATTAAACCTTAAGCAAATACTATATCATTATGTACAACATCAAAAAGATGTAGTAACTAGACGTACTAAATTTGAATTAAATAAAGCTGAAGCTAGAGCACATATATTAGAAGGACTAAGAATAGCTTTAGATAATATAGATGCAGTTATAAGTTTAATAAGAGGATCTAAAACAACTCAAGACGCTAAATCCGGTTTAATTGAGAAGTTTGGATTAACTGATATACAAGCTCAAGCTATATTAGATATGAGACTTCAAAGGCTTACTGGATTAGAGAGAGATAAGATAGAAGCTGAGTATGAAGAATTAATAAAGAAAATAAATAGATTAAAAGAAATCTTAGCTAATGAAAGATTACTTCTTAATGTAATAAAAGAAGAAATTCTTATAATAAAAGAAAACTATGCCGATGAAAGACGAACTGAAATAAGACATGCTGAAGGCGAAATAGATATGAGAGATCTTATAGATGATGAAGAAATAGCAATAACTCTTACTCATTTTGGATATATCAAGAGACTTCCAGCGGATACTTATAAGAGTCAAAAAAGAGGTGGTAGAGGAATATCTGCCCTTACAACAAGAGAAGAAGATTTTGTAAAACATTTAGTAAGTACAACTACACATAGTAGATTATTGTTCTTTACAAATAAAGGAAGAGTATTTAGACTAAATGCTTATGAAATACCTGAAGGTAAGAGACAAGCAAAAGGAACTGCAATTGTAAACTTACTTCAATTAGGTCCTAACGAAAAAATAGCTACACTATTAGCTATAGATGAAAAGGATGATAATAAATACTTATTATTAGCTACTAAAAATGGTATAGTTAAGAAAACTGACCGTGAAGAGTTTAAAAACATAAATAAATCTGGGTTAATAGCTATAGGCTTAAGAGAAGATGATGAACTTATAGGTGTTAAAGAAACTGATGGAGACAAAGATGTTCTATTAGTAACAAAAGAAGGTATGTCTATAAGATTTGATGAAAATGATATAAGACCAATGGGAAGAACAGCTATGGGTGTAAAGGGTATAACATTATCTAATGATGATAAAGTTGTATCTATGAGCTTATGTGAAGAAGGTACTGATGTACTAGTAGTTAGTGAAAATGGATTTGGAAAAAGAACAGATATAAATGAATATAGAACTCAGATAAGAGCAGGAAAAGGAATAAAAACTTACAACATAGCTGAAAAGACAGGAAAACTTGTTGGAGCAGAAATGGTAAATGAAGATGATGAAATGATGATAATAAACTCTGATGGCGTACTTATAAGATTAAGAGTTAGTGAAATTTCATTATTCGGAAGAGTAACTAGTGGAGTTAAGTTAATGAAAACTGATGATGAAGTCAATGTAGTTTCTATTTCAAAAATAAAGATGGAAGAAGAATAGGATTATATCCTATTCTTTTTGCTAACTTTATATACATAAATTTAAATATAATTTAGTTTTAGAGGAGAAAATATTATGAGTAAAAGACGTGGAAGATTTTTATTATTAGGAGCACTAATAGGTTTTATAGCTGGTTTATTCTTTGCACCTAAGAAAGGTTCTGAACTTAGAAGAGATGCAAAAAATAAACTAGATGAAATTAAAGAAAATCCAAAGGAAGTTTTACAAGGAACATTTGATGATGTAAAAGAAAAAATCAACGATTTTATAGATGGCAACTTCACAGAAGACGACAATATACATATATCTGAAGAGGAAATTGTGATAAGTAGAACATTTAGTGACGAGGGAGATAATAAGTAATGAATACTTTGGGATGGCAGATAGGAGCATTTTTAATAGGGGCTTCAGCTTTAATTATAGCTATATATATAGGAAAATTACTAAATACTACGAATAAAGTTGTAGAAAAGGCATATAAAATTATAGATTACAATGAAAGACATATCCATGAAACTATAGAAAATGTTGCATCGATAACAACATATACAGAAGAAATAGTTAGTATGCTAAGTAAGATTACAAATATAATGAAAGTGTTTAGATTTGTAAAAGGGAGATAACTATAAGGAGGAATTATAATGTCAATGAATATAGACTCTAAATTAAACAACGAAAATGATTTTTGGGATATATCGCTTCAAGGTGAGCTAGATGTATCAACAGCAGATAAGTTAAAAGAGCATTTACATAATTTAGCTAACGAAAAAATGTTAGATATGAAGATAAATCTCGAGAACTTAGATTATATAGATTCTACAGGTTTAGGTGCTATAATAGGTGTTTTAAAGAAATTAAAAACGGATGATAAAGAAATATATATAATCAATCCAAAGAGTAATGTAAAAAAGATTTTTACTATAACAGGTCTAGATAAAATATTTAAAGTGGAGGGATAGACTTTGGCTTGTGAAACTATAAAAATGGAGATAAGCGCTAATCCTGATTTTGTAAGTATAATAAGATTAACAACTTCAGGAATAGCTAATAAGATGGGCTTTTCGATAGATGATATAGAAGATATGAAAGTAGCAGTATCAGAAGCTTGTACCAATGCTATAAAGCACAGTGATGATAAGAAAGTAAGTATAACGTATACTATATTAGAAAATAGATTAGATATAGAAATAAAAGATAATGGTAAAGGATATGATGTAAAATCAATAGCTATACCTGATTTAACACAGCCAAAAGAAAATGGGTTAGGACTATTTATAATCCAAACACTAATGGATGAAGTAAAGATAGAATCAAAAGACAACCAAGGAACAGTAATAAAAATGACTAAGTATTTAGGAGTTGATATTTAATGAAGAATGTAGCTAATGCTACAAAATACCTAGATATAGATACAAAAGAGTTATTTAGGATATATAGTAAAGATAAAGATAATAAAGATGTCAGAAATATTCTTATTGAGAGACATTTATATTTAGTAAACTTGTTAGCTAAAAAGTATATCAATAAAGGTGTTGAATATGAAGATTTATATCAAGTTGGATCGTTAGCACTAATATATGCAATAGATAGATATGATATAGAAAAAGGGTATGAGTTTTCAAGTTTTGCAACACCAACAATAATAGGTGAAATAAAGAAATATTTCAGAGATAAAGTATGGGCTCTAAGGGTTCCAAGAAGAGTTCAAGAATTAAGTAAAAAAATAAGTGAAGCTAAAGTGGCGCTTGAACAAGAAAATAAGACCCATCCAAATGTAAAAGATATAGCTGGATATATAGGTTGTAGCGAAGAAGAGGTTTTAGAGGCTATGGAAGCATCTTATGGGTACCAGCCAATATCTTTAGATTCATCCAGCAATGATGACTCAGAAGATAAAGACATCACGCTTATAGATAAAATAGGTGAAGAGGAAAGTAGTTTTAACAATATAGAACAAAAAGATTTTGTAAATAAATTCATGGAAAGCTTAAATGAATTAGAAGTTAAAATATTTAAAGATAGATTCTTCTTAGATAAAACTCAATCGACAATAGCAAAAGAGTTAGATATATCTCAAATGACAGTATCTAGAATAGAGAAAAAGATAGTTGAGAAACTTAGAAAAGAGTACGAAAAACAATTGTAGACAAAAAATATAAAAATATTTAAAAAAAGTATTGACCTACTGTTTAATATGTAGTATATTGTTACTTGTACTTAAGAAAAAGGACAAAAAATAAGAACTTTGAAAATTAAACAGTAGGTTAATTTATAGAATTGAAACTAATAAACCAAGCCAGATATTCAGATTAGATTTATCTGAGCAGGTAATCAAATTTATTT
>CALFLM010000017.1 GCA_937880075.1 uncultured Romboutsia sp.
AATACAAAATAATAACTTTACCTAATGAAGTATTTTAATTAAAACATATATATTATAAAAATTTTTAATCAAGTTTATATAAATCATTTTTATAAAATAAATAATCAAGATAGACCCTTACTTTAACTGTATAGTATAATTGCTCAGTCTTTAGCTGATAAGTATTATGTAAAAAATAAGTTTTTTAGCTACTGTTAGGTGTTGCACTTAATATGATAATTCATCTATAATTTAAAATATACTTTGCTTATTTTATTTTGGGAGGTTTTTTTATGAACAATTATCTTAGAGAACCCATAAACGGTTTTACCCACTTAGCGGGTGCAATATTGTCATTTGTAGGATTACTTGCATTAGTAATAAAAACAACTTTACAAAATCCTTCTGCTGTAGCTTTAACAGCTGTTATAATCTTTGGAATAAGCATGATTCTTTTATATTCAGCTTCTGCTACTTATCATTTAGTTGTTTCTAGTGATAAAGTTATTAGTTTCTTAAGAAGAATAGACCATGCTATGATCTTTCTTTTAATAGCTGGATCATATACTCCTTTTTGCTTAATTGCACTTAAAGGTGTTACAGGATTGGTTTTATTCGCTATAATAATAACTATCGCTATAGTTGGAATAAGTTTTAAATTAATTTGGTTTAACTGTCCTAGATGGCTTTCTACAAGTATTTATGTACTGATGGGATGGATAGCAGTATTCTTAATGGGTCCACTAAAAAAAGCACTTTCTCCACAGGGTTTATCACTACTTATCATAGGAGGTGTTTTCTATACTATAGGGGCTATAATTTATGCTACTAAACCAAAGTTTCTAAAATCTAAATATTTAGGTTTTCATGAAATATTCCATATATTTATAATGCTTGGAACTCTAACTCACTTTTTATGTGTATTCAAATATGTAATATAGTATACCTGTCAAACTTATAAAAGCGTGATTCATACTTCATTGTGATATCGCGCTTATTTTATTGATTTCTATAATATCTCATACCATTAATCATCCATATAAACTTATATATTCAAATATAATAAATTATTTACCTTATCACTAATAGCATTAGTTTTTTAAATTAATGGATAAAATGCACATATTAATATTTTTTCTAATATATATATTATTAAAGCAAATTTATAGTATTTGTGTATATTCTTTTTGGAGGTGTAACTGAATATGAATTTTGATATGTATTCAAATAAGCAATATAATGATGATTTGGATGCTAGCTATATATACCCTAGACCTTATATAGATCCTATGATGTATGTAAACTCTAGTGGTATACAAATGAATCCAAATACAATGGGCGGATATATGACTTATATGAACCCTTTTATGAACAATCCTTTTATGTATACAAATCCTAATGATTCTGGCGATTATGGCAATGAATATAACCAAGATGATATGTATATTGATCTGATGCAACAACAAACACAACCTATGATACCTGGAATGATTCCACCTAATATGATGCAAATTATGATGCAGATGATGATGAGTGGACAAATGCAACCTATGATGCCTTATATGATGATGCCTGGAATGGCTCCTATGATGCCTTACATGATGATGCCTGGAATGGCTCCTATAAATATGGAGGAATTTGATGAGGAAGAAATGTAATTTTTTTATAATAGATGGTATAAGAAATTTATATCTGTCTATAATATAAATGTATTCCTCATAATATTCCCCCAATATTATAAATACAAAATAAAGCCATGAACAATAGTTCATGGCTTTATTTAATTTACTCTAATCTAAAAAATCATAAAAATCATTCGATTCTGATTCAACAAAATCATACAATACATTTTCTTCAAAGTATAACTCTTCTTTAATATCTAGATATTCTTTATAGTTACACTGCAATATCTTATTTATATACTTTCTATCTTTATCACTATAAGTTCCTACAAAAAATTCATTTCCCATTTGATAGTATATTGCTTTAATATCATTGTTGATTACATATACATTATTTTTGACATGATCATTATTGAAATTAAATCTTGTAAAGAATGTACCATTTTCCATATCACTTTTTAAAGCAAATGGATTGTCTTTATAAAATAAACTTAAAAATTCATCTACTTTATTTATATTGTACATACTTACAAACTCTGGCTTAGATATTTCATCAAAAACCTCAAAATCAAATATAGATTCTTTATTAGTTGCAACCATAGAGCTTATTTTAAATCCATCTTGACCTTCCTCTATACTAAAAGCTATCTTAGATGTATAATATCCATCATTATCTTCATATAAAGCTTCACTTATATATTTTTTATTGCCTTTAGGAATCACAGTATTTTTTAATAGTGTTCCATTTATATTGGTTATATGCATATTTGCTATTTCTTCACTACCAGAAAAATATCGTAGACTTTCCCTATCCCAAGCTATAAATCTCATAGTCATATAATTTATAAATTCCACCTCGTCTTTTATAGGTTTACATATCTTCGTATATATATCTTCTATATTTAAGCTAGTCTCATATTTATTTATAATATCTATATACTCATTAACTTCTCCTGGAAGAGGTTTTTCATAATATGAATTTTTATTACCAAAATATTTAATCAAAAATAAAGCCTCATCTTCAGATATTCTTATCCTATCTGAACCTAATCCACCCATAAGTCTTTCTTCTTCTCTATATTCTTCATCTTTTGTAGGATTTTTTAGGCTAACATAATCAGCTAATCCAAGTCCTTCTGCATCTAGTAAAAAGTATTGTACTATTTTATCATGTTTGTCTTCCCAACTTATTAAAAGACCCATTGTTCCCATAAGCCTTGAATTTGTAACTTTTGCAAAATTAAATTTCATTAAATCACATCCTTATTTTTCATATATACCTTTATTATTTTCTTCATTTTAATGAATTAATAATAATTAAGATAAATGTTTTTGAATATACTATAAACTAGCTATACTTTCATTAAATAATAAAAATAATTCTAAATTATTTTATATAATTTTACAACTCATTCATATTTTATAATATAATAAAATAAATGGTTAATCGAGGTGATTTTATGGGAAAAATAGCAGCTTTTTTTGATATAGACGGTACTCTTTATAGAGATTCTCTTATGGTTGAGCATTTTAAAAAATTAATTAAGTATGATATAATCGACCAAAAAGCATGGTTTGAGCATGCAAGAGATACTTTTATGAATTGGGATAAGAGACAAGGACACTATGATGATTACTTAGATGAAATATGTGATTTATATGTAGAATCTTTAACCGGATTAGATAAAACTTGTATAGACTTTACTAGCGATCAAGTAATAAAATTAAAATCTGATAGAGTATATAAATATACTCGTTCAAGAATAAAATGGCATTTAGATAATAATCATATTGTAATTTTCATATCTGGAAGTCCAGGTTTTTTAGTAGAGAAAATGGCTAAAAAATATAATGTAACTGATTGTATCGGAAGTAATTATGTTTTTGAAAATGAAATGTTCAATGGTACGGTTATACCAATGTGGGATTCAAAAAGTAAGAATACTGCTATAGACAATTTTGTAGAAAAGTATGATATTGATTTAAATAAGTCCTATGCATATGGTGATACTAATGGAGATATTAATATGTTAAGAAGAGTTGGAAATCCAGTTGCTATAAATCCAACTAAAGAACTTTTATCTTATATTGCAAATGACCCCGTTATTTCAAAAACTAGCCAAATAATAGTTGAAAGAAAAGATATCATTTATTCTTTATCACCAAATGTAGATATATTCGACATATAATTATAGTAAAAAGGATTATCTCATTTAAAGTAACTACCTTGAGGTAGTCCTTTTTTAATTACTAATGGAGGGATGTATAATGAAATCTAATGTAAAAAAAGATTTAGATACTTTAAGTAAAAATTTATATTTAGAATCACCTGATTTATGGATAGAATTTTTAGATAAAGTTAATGCAGGAATATTCGATGAACTTGTTCTGTTTTTTGCAACTAAATACAATTATATGTCTATAATTAAATATGCTATAGACAATAACCTTATAGATATTAACTCAAAGTCTAAAAATAAAGAATTTACTACTATTTATGACCATTTAGTTTACGTAGCAAGGCAAAATAACTATAAAGATTTTTCTGATTACTTTAATAATTTAAAAAATCCAGCTAAAGAAATATCTCAAAATAATAAAAATGATAAAACAAATATAAAAACAAAAAATGAAAATATAAATATACCTTCTGTAACTTGTAAAAAGTGTAAATCAAATATTTTTGAAGTTGGTTATATAGTTTGTAAAAACAAGGTATTCAAGTTTTCATCTGAAAAAAATAAACCAGTTGAAATCGCTAAGGAAGACCTTAATTCTGTAATTTGCTATAACTGTAATTCTTTAATTGAAGGCACTACACCTAAAGACTTAGAGGCTTTATGTAATATCACTACTTGCATAAACTGTAAAAACGACCTAAGAAGTACAGGTATCATAGATAAAAGAAATTTAATTTACAATAAAGACTCAAATAAATTTGATTTAGGAGATACTTACTACGCATGTGGTAAATGTGAGAAAGCTATAAGTGATAAGCAAAAAGATTACTTTAAATTAAAATAAATACTAAAAAGAGATATGAATTATAACATATAAATAATAACTCATATCTCTTTTTGTTATATTATTTTCTTTAGTCTTGTGCTGTAATATTCTATAAATAAACTATATACATTATCGTATACAATAAATAATACTTCAAAAGTTAATACTGTAAATAAATTTATAGGTATATAAACAAATGGTTTTAATATAAAGTACACTATTAAAATTGCTACATTAGCAAATAATATTTTAAGAATATATTCTATATATACAGGTATATCTCTTTCAATAATATATTTTATCAAACCATATATACTAAATGTAAAAGTATTTAATACCCATTGAAATTTACTATTAATTACTATAAATCCTAAAATAACAGATGCTATATAAAAAACAAATCCACTTTTAGGACCATATTCCATTATTATTATAGATATTGGAAGTGATGCTAAACCCATAAGAAATAATGTATTAATCGGTATAATATTTATTAGCATCAATAAAATTAAGTTTATCGCTAATAATATTCCACTATAGGCTATTTTTCTACTCATTAAATCCACCTTAAAAACAACTTACTAAATCTCCACCGAAACATTCACAGCATGAATCTAAACACCATAATTTCATACAATCTCCACAACAGTCATCACCTAAGCAACAACAACAATCGTCACAACAACAGCAACAACATCCATCTAAATCAACACGTCTTCTTCTATTATAATTATAAGATCTATCCCTATAGTCATCTCTATAGAAATTATAACTTTCTAAAATAGCTTTATAATCTTTATTTTCTGGATCCATCTTTGAAGCTTTCGTTATACTATCTTCACCTTCTTCATAATATCCTAAGTTCATAGCAGATAATGAATTTAAATAATACCAATTAGCACATCTTTCACTTATACTTTTTAAAGCATTATATGCTTTTTCAAACTCACTATTATCAATAAGTTCTTTTATATTTATAAGTTTATCATCATATACATTACTATACATTTATTTAACACCTTCCTCTAATATATTTTGGTATCTTAGATATACTCCCGAATACACTATATTCTCTATTATAGCTGTATTAGTTTTTAGGTTTAAGTTATCTATTCTTCTACCTACCATTCCTAATGACATGCTTATTAATTTATCCACTCGTACTTTTAACTCTTCTCTTTTGTCTATGTACTCTATAAAAGGGTTATACCTACCTTTTTTATAATCTTTTTCTAAATCTTCATAGGCATCTAATAAGTATATATATTTTCCTATATTAAACCCAATGTGCCTTAGATCTTTCTCAAACTCATCTTCTTTATATGCAAATATCTCTGACATTAAATTTCCAAATGTATTTGATACTAAATCAATATTAGTATTTTTCTCTTGTTCTAGATTATATAGTGTTTCTAATTGACCTTTTATAAATTCAGCTTTTTTAGGATATTTTTCATAAGCAGATTTTAATCTTCCTTTATATATAGTATATGCAACTTTATCTTTTAATCCATTATCATCCTTTAAATTATCTTCTAATTTATAATACGTTAAAAGTACATTCATGCTTGCCGCATATTCTGTTATTTCATTTATAATCTTTTTTTTCTTTTTAAATGGATTTATTATACACCCTTCCTCTATTATATTAGATTTCGGTCTGTATACTGCTGTTAATACTAATATTAAAAATGTTATATCATAGTTTAAAGATAATCTAGATATTTCCCCATGATTATCTTTTAAATACTTACATAAACCACAATAATAACCTCTATAATGTTCATATTCTCTGAAAGTTAAATCCATTTTGTTTATTTTTATATATCCAAACATAAATATTCCTTTCTAATTATATAATATTTATATTATTATAGGCATAAATTCTACCTTAGATATTTTCTCTAAATTCTCTATAACTTCAAATTTACCTATATCATCTGTGTATATATATTATTAAACTACAGTTACTTAAACAAATTTTCATAAATTATGGCATTGCTAAAAATCTAGTAATTTTAATACTTTGGTCAATATTTTGTTACTTTTTTGGTTTTGTGTTAGGTAAACCTGTAATAAAAAAACTGAGACAAATACTATCTCAAGATATATACTAAATTTAATTTGAGCCTGCTGATGCTGCAGTTGTTGATGCTATAATAGCTACCATCATTGCGATTTCTATAGCTATTATTATTTCTAAAAATATATTACTACTTATTGAATCTACATTACTGTCTTCATTTAAATATTGTGCATATGAAGCTGCTACTATTGATGCACTAATCATATTTCTATTATTTTTGCCTAATACCCAGTTTCCAAATCCTTTTACTTCACTTAATTTATCAGATACTCTTACTATTTGTTCTACTATTTTATTTTCATCATAATCTATAAGTGCTAGTGCTCCTATTAGTGGATAACCGTAGCCATCTATCTTACATTTTTCCTGTTCTAATAACTCTTTAATTCTTATTACCTTATTTATAGTTTTTAAACTTTTATCTTTATCAAGTGCCATTATATGAGATAGTGACTGAAGGTTATTTGATTTATAAAATCCTCTTGAATTAAATATTTCATAAGCCTTTTCTATATATTCTAGATCATTATCTAGGTCATTTGAATTTATAGCTATAAGTGCTGCTCTACAATAATCATCACTTGATGTTAACCAAGGGTGATGTTTTTTCATAAAGTCATATACATATTTTGTTTTTTCTATAGATGTATTTATGTGCATTTTATCTTTATTTTCATGTATTATTATTGCTGTAAATGGTAAATATGAGTCATTAGTAAATTTATTTTCTTTTAGTTTATCATATATATTTTTTATTGATTTAAATTCTTCTTCTCTATTTAATTTTGTTGATAGTATATTTGCTAGATAAAATATACTGTGCCCTCTAAAATTTGAGAAAATGCTTGTGTTTTCTTTAATTAAATTTATACTTTCTTCTACTGCTCGTTTATTTATACTTTGATTTTTTATTGTAGATGATAATATACAGCTATATTGCATCATACCCATTTGCCATGAACCTTTTATTTCTTTTATCATTTCGCTATTTTTTATAAATAAATTTAATTTATTGTTTATTATATACTCTTCCATTTTATATCCCCCAATATTATAGTTAATAATTATAATAACTTCTTAATTTTATCTAGTCAAACTAATCTATATTGACAATAAATTATAACTAAATCTCTGTCGGTATAGCTTAGGCTTAGTATGATAAATTACTTTGATTTATTTTTGTGATAATTTTTCTCAGATTCCTATACCTTCTCTTATTCTTGTTGCTGTTTGACCTTCTTTAATTTATTGTTTAAATACTCTATTTTTTCCATAAAGACTAGGCTATTAAATTGCTCCTTATTAACACTATCACCTCTACTTTATTATAAACTACAATTGTATTATTCTGTAGTGGTTTATTGAATTTGTATAAAACATGAGTTAATAAAACTGTGCTTTATTTTTTGAGTACCTTGTTTAATTATGGCTTATTTAACCTCAACGTTTTTGATAATATATTTTATTGATTCTTTAAGTTCCATAGCTCTATAAATACATATAAGTTTACTTATCTATTGTCGGCAATAAATATTATTTTAAGATTTACCGCATTTGATAAAACAATTGCTCTGCTATCCAATGCTAGTTTATAGTATCTTTTATAACATATGTTTTCCTCATTGATATTATAAAAGGTGTGATAACTCCAATAATTATCACACCTTCTTATATCTAATTTGGTAATTCTATAATAAACTCATCTCCTAGTTTCTCATAATTAGTATTTAACTGTCCATTTTCATCGTTTTGCTTAGCTGAATATAGAGAAAGAGTTAAACTCTTTGCATTTTCATCAAGATTTCCATCTAAATTATCAAATACAAATACTCCATAATCTTCTCTTGTTTTACGCACAGAGAACTGAACATCATTTCCTAAATTATCCTTACCTACTAACTTCAAATCATAATGTACAAACTTTCTGTTATGAATATCTCTAGAAAATATAATTTTCTGACCTAAATCATTACTTGTATATTCATTTAATACTATAGTTTCATCTGTTCCTAACTCATACTTTTTATTTAACTTAACTGAATCAGTTTTAATTTTTAATTCATCTCCATTTGACTTGAACTCAAATACAAACTTCTCATCTATATTTTTTTCTTTATTATTTTCCATATATATTATATCTGAATATACTAATTTAATATCTACATCTCCTTCTACAACTTCTTCTATATCATGGTTAATTACTTTTTCAACTGTTCTAGAATCTATTTGTCGTGATGATCCATTAGAACCGTATCCTTTTTTCTTTCCATTTATATATACACCGACATTTGCACTGATAAGTCCATTATCTACAATATCATTTTCAGCTTGATATATAGTTGAAACTATTAAATTATCTCCATCTAATATAACTTCATTTAAAGTTATAGTTAGACCATCCTTAGTTATAGAATTATTAACAACAGTCTTATAGTCATCTAAGTTTTTCTCTATTCCTAAAAATGAACGTATATCATAAAATAACCAATTAATATTAGCAAAAACAACACTTCCATGCCTCATATATCCTAATAACCCTATGCTTATAATTGATATAGAAGCTATTTTTATTATATTTTTATGTAGCTTAAGCTTATTTCTATTTCTTTCTTTTAAACCGCTCTCAACTCCATTTTCTATGTATTTATCAATGTCTTTAGGTATATTTATATTATCAAATTTTTCATTACTCATTTAAATCACCCTCACTTAAGATATTTTTCAATTCAAGTCTTGCACGCCTTAAATGACTTTTTACAGTATTTACAGGAATATCCATGCTACTTCCTATTTGTTCATAAGTCATATCATTAAAGTACTTAAGTATAATTACCATCTTGTATTTATCATTTAACATATCTATTGCATCATACAAATCTAATTTTTCCTCAATACCAACATTTTCAATATAATCATTTATAAGTACTTCATCATTTAAATAAACTATATTTGACTCTTTTTTAGAATAATCTATAGCTATATTAATCAAAATTCTAGTAATCCAAGTTTTAAAAAATTGTGGTTCTTTCAGTTTAGATACATTAATAAGACCTTTAGAAGTAGTTTCTTGTAATATATCTAATGCTTTCTGTTCATCTTTTATATAGCTGTATGCAATTTTATATAGATAAACTTTATGTCTTTTCATAAGCTCAGTAAAAGCTAATAAATCTCCTTTTATAGATGCCTTTGCTAAGCTTATCTCTGAATCTTTTTTGAAGTTTTTGTGCCAAGGCAATTTAAAAATACTTTCCATATTTAACTCCTCAATTTAATATTTTATAAGTGTTATAACACAACATTTTTTATTCACTAAAAAATAAATAATTATTTACAACAATTAGACTTGGTATGTAATCAAAAAGTTGCAAAATAAATTTAATTTATTTTAAATTAATATAATATAACTAATAAGGGGCTGTCGCATTAAGAGTAAATAATACAATATATAGTTATGCATAATTTGAATTAGCACAATATATTGTGGTGCGACAGCCCCTTAAAGGTAGTATATAAAAAATAATTGCATAGCAAAAGCCCCTATAAATTAGGAGCTTTTAACTGTTTAATCTGACATTTTGTAAATATTTTTCCATGAATGAATTATTTTATTTGATTCATGATTTTTAAATCTTTTAATATTTGCTTTGTATAATCATTTAATTCAATTTATAGTAAATATTTATCTTTGAGAATTTACTTAAAAATGTATTTAAACAAATTTACTATAAATAAAGACCCTCATCAAGAGGATCTCCTTTATAAGATAAACTTAGTTATGTCACCTTTTTTATTTTCAATTGTTATAACATCTAGTCCTTTATATTCTCTAAACAACCATTTAATATCTCTCATACTTTGATTTACTTCGTTAGAAGTTAAGTTTCTAATAAAATACTCCCTTCTCATTTCTTCATAGCTTTTATCATTTAAAAAGTTTCTTATCATAGTAAATGCAAAAACATTAGGAATATTACTTTGATTGCCTTTTTTATATCCATTATTTCTTAAATACACTATCATTTATATTCCTCCAATATTGATTTAATCATATCAATAAAGTATATATAAATTTTAATATATTATTACTATAGTTTTAATTTTTTCACTTTTAATTATGAATATTAAATTATGTATTTTACTATACTATTTGGAAACATACTTTTTAAATTTTCCATAAAAAATTCCTTCATATCTATTAAATCTTCTTTATTATATAAATATTTTCCATATCCAAATTGACCATATTTAAACTTTCTATCTTCATCATTCATAGGTAAGGTTGTTTCTGGAAATATTTCTAATATTCTATTTTTTGCTCTACTTGTATACCTATGTGATATAACTTCAAATATGATATTTTCATTAAAATCTTCTGGTAGTTTTTCTTTTATACTTCGTATTAAATATTTGTATTCATCTTTCCAGTTTTCATATAAAAATACTGGTGCTATTATAAATCCTATTTGATATCCAGCGTTAGCTACTTTAACAGCTGCTTCTATTCTTTTATTAGCTGATGCAGTATGATGTTCATAATCATCAATAACTCTTTGTGTATTTATACTAAATCTTATTTCCGTATGATTATTATGTTTTGCATCAAGCAGTGTATCTATATCATTAAATTTAGTTACAAACCTAAATCTTCCTTTTTCTTCTTTACCAAAAAACTCTATAGTCTTTTTTAACGAATGTGTATACGGTTCTATAGGTATAGGATCTGATGTGGCTGCACCTTCAAATATTGTAATGTGTGGAGACCTTTCATCTATATATTTTTTTGCTTGTTCTAAAATCTCATCAGTATTAACAAAAACTCTCACAAACGGTTTGTCTCCTAGTTGTGTGTTTAGATAACAGTATTCACACCTTCCCATACAACCAGAAACTAATGGTAATTGATAATTAGCTGAAGGCTTACAAGTCTGAAACTTTAAGCTTTTTTTATTGCTTACTACCATTGTTTCTTTACCTTCTCGATACTGCTCAAATAAATTTTCTCCAGGTATATTTCCTTTAATTTTATTTGATGTTAACTTCATTACTTCTATGTTCTTATCGTCTTTTATCATATTATATATATTTTGTCCAACTTCCGTGTCTAAAGTACCCTTTTCAAATAAAACTCGTTTAGGCTTGAACATTATCCCACATCCTTTTCTAAAAATGTATCTATTGTTGTTATTTTATTCATTTTTAATCTATCTATACTAAGTTAAAATTATCAGATAAATTATTTTTATTTTTTATGAATAATTAGATACTTATTTAAATATTATTTATTATGGGTAAACAAGCCTTAAATTTTTATAGATTGTAAGGGGGATAAAAAATATGCTAAACGCAGTAAGTAGAGATTTAACTGAAAAAACTAAAGCTATAAGAAGCAGAGGTTATATACCAGCTGTGATTTATGGAAATAAATTAGATAATAGTATACCTATAGAAATTCATAAAACTGAATTTCAAAGATATTTAGATGCTAACGGTGGAGATAAGATAGTTGAAGTTAATCTAAATGGAGAAGTTAGAAATTGTAAAATAACAGATGTTCAAATTGATGGAGTTAAAGAAGGATTTTTACATATAGACTTTTTATTAGTTTAAAATAAATAAAATGCCTACAAATACAATCAGTACTTGTAGGCATTTATTAAGTAAATATAATTTTATTCACTATATCTAACTCTATCTATTAGAGATTCTTTATTAAAGTTTTTACTTATTAAGAAAGTTAAAAGAAGTTGAGCTACTACTACACATACAACCATTATTATCATCTGTTTAATAGGAAGAACATATATTGCATAAGACATTCCTGTTTTTCTCATAGCTTGAACTGCAATATATCCTATTACATTTCCTATCGTTAATGAACTTATTAACATAAATGATGTATAAAACATCGCTTCTTTATTTAACATTTGTACTAATTGTTTATTGGTAAGTCCTATAGCTTGTAATATACCCAATTCTTTTTTTCTAGTTATTATACTTGTTATCATAGAGTTTATTAGATTTATAAATCCTATGACTCCAATTAATACAACTAAGCTATATCCCATAACCTTAGTTACTTTTATAACTAATTCACTAGATGCTATTTCTACATCTATATAACTACCATCTAGATTTTCATTTGATTTTACAAGTGATTCTACATATGATTTAATTTCATTATAATCATTTTTTTCTACAGTTAATCCAACACTATGTCTTGTATTTGTTTTAACTAGCTTATCCATTATATCGTTATGTATTACAAATACTCCAGGTCCATCAGTTATAGCTTGAATTTTAAAGTCTTTTTCTATGATGTCATCTCCATCATACAATTTAAAAGATAAAGTATCTCCTACTTTTATATCATACATATCTGCATACATCGAAAAGTTTAATATCATTTCTTCACCAGACTTTAATTTTTCTAAGTCTACGTTTCCATCTTGTAGATATAGCTCCATATCTTCTAAATCATTTTCAGCACTTTCATCTATTCCAACAATGTCATAAAAATCTTCTTCCATTTCTAGATTTAAAATTTCCGCTTTTATCATATTTGATGTAACTTCCACATCTTTTACACCATTAATTTCTTTTAATTCATTTATAAACTCATCACTCAGTAAATTTTTCTTTTGTAATATATTAAGCTCTGTATTTGGACTAGTTTTATCTCCAAAAGTATAATTATCTAATCTTATCTCTATATCATGTGAGAAATGACGTTTTGCCATTTTTTCTGCATCCATACTACTCAATGCACAAGATACCACTATAAATAGTATTCCACTTAATGTAAGTGATAACAGTGTCACATAAGTACGTTTTTTATTAGATAATAAGTTAGCTTTTGTAAGTCTTGATACATTTATATAATCATAACCTTTTCTAGTTTTTTTCTTAGTTGTTGACTCTCCATTGTATTTTACTGCTTCTACTATAGATACTTTAGATGCTATTTTCATAGGCTTTATTAAAGATATATATACAGTTATTATACTTATTAATCCTATTACTAAAGCTATTAACCATTTTGATACACTAACATCTGATAATAATAAATACTTTGCTATTACTTCACTTATAAAGTACCCTGCTACTAATCCCATAGGTATAGCTATTGCCGATAAGTAAATACCTTCTCTTAAAATTATCTTTTTAATTTGCTTTTTAGTAGTGCCTATTGCTCTTAATTTTCCAAATTCTTGTACCTTAGTTATTATTGATAAATAGAATATATTATATATTACAAGTATACTAGAAAGTATTATAACTAAACATATAACTACAATCGATGTTATAACAGAAGGATCTGGCTTTGATAAATTTATGTAATTTTCATTTACTGATGTGTAAACTTTTTTTATACCAAAGTTTTCTCCAATCTCATCTATTATAAGTTCCATATCATCATAAGACATGTTATCTATATTTTTTAGCGTGAAGAATACATTAAAGTTTTCTTTAGACATATCTCTAGTACTATTCATATAGTCATTAGACACTATTATTGAGTACGATTTTTTTACTTGTGCAGTTTCACTTGCTTTAATTATTCCTGTTACTATAAAATCTTTTATTACTACTTCACCACTTGCATAATCTTCATATTCTATTTCTATTGTTTGATTTAGTTTTTGTTCATGACCTAATTTTTTAAGTGCTAAATCATATATAGCTATCTCATTTTTATTAGTTGGAAATTTACCTTGTACTAATTCTAATGAGTTAAGTTTTGCAGCATTCTCATCAACAAAAGATAAACTTATTTTAGTTTCATCATCAAACTCCTTAATAGCACCAATTCCATTTATTATTCCAGTTGATTCTATATCTTTATGAGACTTGATTTTTTCGTATTTAGTTTCATCAACTCTTCCATACAATCCATGATAACTTCCATAATACTGTATTACATTTCTTTTATTTACTTCATTCCAATCTAAGCCTACCATTGCTACTGATGATAATAATGTAGTTGCTAAAAATATAGTTAAAATAATTAATATACTTTTTGATTTGTTATATTTTATATTATTTTTAGCTATTTTAGTGACATTAATCATTTGTAACACCACCCTTTTCTACTTTACCATCTTCTATGTATATTACTCTATCAGCCATTTGGGCAATTGTTTCATCATGAGTTATCATCACTAAAGTTTGGTTATATTTTTTTATCATAGTTTTTAATAAACTCATAACCTCATCCGAAGTTTTGGAATCAAGATTTCCTGTTGGCTCATCTGCAAGTATTATTGCAGGCCTTGCTACTAATGCACGAGCTATAGCCACTCTTTGTTGTTGTCCTCCTGATAATGTATTAGGAAGAGCATCTATTTTACTTTCTAATCCTAATGAATTTATAATATCCATTACAAATGCTTTATTAATTTCTTTTCCATCAAGTCCTATAGGCAGTGTTATATTTTCCCATACATTAAGTGAATGTATTAGGTTGAAATGTTGGAATATAAATCCTATATTTCTCCTTCTAAATATAGCTAATTCCTCTTCTTTTAGATAGAATATATCTTTATCATTTATATATACCTTCCCTTCTGTTGGATTATCAAGCCCACCTATCATATGAAGTAATGTACTTTTTCCAGAGCCTGATTTCCCAACTATAGCTACAAACTCTCCTTCTTTTATATCTATATTAGCATTATCGATTGCTTTAACTAAATTTTCACCATTTCCATAATATTTCTTTAAATTACTAGTTTTCAATATACTCATTTTTCTTTCCCCTTATCTCTATTATTTATACTTTAATAATACAACCTAAGTCTTTCAAATTACTTACAACTACTCTTACACTTTTGTAAGGAATAAAGAAAATTTACTACCCTGTCCCTTTTGTGATGATACGATAATATTCCCACCTTGCCTCTCTAGTATCTTTCTAGTTAAATAAAGACCTACACCAGAACCTTCAATATCTCCAACTTTTTCACTTCTATAAAATCTTTTAAATATATTGTTATACTCCGACTTATCAATTCCTATGCCATTATCTTTAATATCTATCCGTATAAAGTTTATAGTTTCTGAGACTTTTACATTTATGTCTTTATTTTCAGAGCTGTACTTAACTGCATTTTCCAATACATTGAATATACTTTCTTCTGTCCATTTTGTATCATGGGGAATTTTTATATCTTCAAAATCATCTATATTTATATTTATATTTTTTTGATTAGCTTTGGGTATTGTGCTATTTATAGCTTTTATCAAAGTTTGTTTTATACTTTTATTTTCTATTTTAATATTTATCATGCTTGCTTCTAACCTAGATATATTAACTAATGAATCTATAAGATTATGTAATTTATTAATAGACATTTCATTTGTCTTTAAAAACTCCATTCTCTCTTCATCATCAAGTTCTTCTTCTATTAATAATGTATTATATAATTTTAATGATGCTAGTGGTGTTTTTAATTGGTGTGATATATCTGTTACTAATTCTTTTATACTTTCCTTTTCTTTATCTATACTACTTATTTTCAAATTCAAACTTCTTGATAACTTATTTAAATCTGTATATATTCTATTAAATATACCATCTTCTTTTAACTCATCCTGTACTATATATTTATTATTTATTATATTTTCTATGTCGCTATTTACTTTTAATAATCGGTCATACATATATTTAGTAAAGTTAAATACTATAAATGACACTATAATAATAATTATTACAAAAATGGTTAAATTATTTACCAGGAAATATTTCAAATGTTCTTTGAAATTTACATTTTCATACATATTATAGTTATTATCATATCCATACTTGTCTAAAGTTTTTGATCCTAAGTCTAAATATCGATTATCTTGTTTGTATATGGATTTTACTATATCTACCTCTTGCTGAGGATATTTATCTACTAGTACTCCTACTACTCTTTTATTTATATTTTCTTGTTCTAAATATATATTCTTTAGGTTATTATATTGAAATATTGTGAACATGCTAAATATAACTATTATGCTCATCATCATTATAAATATTGATTTTTTTATTACAGGTTCTTTTCTTATTATATCTATCATTTTTTAATACACCTCTTTGCAAAGGTATATCCTACACCTCTTATATTTTTTATATACTCAGGCTCAGATGGCGTGTTTTCTACCTTTTGTCTAAGCCTTCTTATATTTACTGCTACTGTATTTTCATCAACAAAGTTCCCATCAATGTCCCAAAGAGCTTCCATTAATTGCTCTTTTGTAACCGTTTGATTTGAATTTTCCATTAAATATTTTAATAGTTTTCCTTCATTTTTACTTAGAAGTATCTCTTCTTTATCTTTAGTTAATTTATTTTCTACGTAATCAAATTTTAATTTATCACAAGATATTATATTTTCTATTGTTGTATTTCCGATTCTTCTCATAAATGCATTAACTTTTGATATTAATACTATTAAACTAAATGGTTTTGTTATATAATCATCTGCTCCAATGTCATACCCTGTTACTATATCTATTTCTTGGTCTAGTGCAGTTAGCATTATTATATGTACGTTACTGATTTTTCTTATTTCTTCACAAAAATCAAATCCACTTCCGTCAGGAAGTCCAACATCTGAAATTATTAAATCTACTTTATTATTTTCAAAAACATCTTTAGCTTCTTTTATGTTAAAAGCTGTGTATACATAATATCCTTCTTTTTTTAGCTTGAAACTGATTCCTCTGTTTAGAGATTTGTCATCTTCTAAAAGTAATATATTCCCCATTATTTAGCTCCTTGTTATATTTTATATACTAATTTTCATAAATCTCAGTTAAATTAGTGTATTTATTAATATTTTTTGAAATTATCTTTAGTTTATTAAATAGGATTTAGTTTATTTGAATTGATATTCTGATATAATAATAATATAAAAAGAAATTACAGTCTATGTATTTAGAATGTGACTGCCAATTGATTATTTGTATTTTTTAAACTTGATTTTTATATCAAGTTTAAAGTTACTCTTTGGCGAGAGTGGCTTTTTATTTTACTACATAAGTAAACTATAATTTATTTGAAACTAGATTATATCATAATTTTACATATTTCTATAATTATAAAAACCTCAATAAATTCATTTACTGAGGTTTTTCCATTATTTATTATCCATTATTGTCGCAATATATATTCATTGCATCACTCATAAACTGCGCTAATCCTTCTTTATACTTATCAATATTTTTAGTGAATCTTTCATCCGCTACATACATAAGAGCAAGACCTCTGAATATTTCTATAGTACAGTTATAGAAATTAGTTGTTATATGATTTCGCCATTTTTCAATCAATACTTGAACCTTTTCATCTGATGGCTCTTTATCCATTAATTTAGCTAATTCTTCATATATAATACTAGCTTCTCCCATTATTCTTTCCCAATCATTTTTAGAATATTTAGATGTTTTTTCTTGGCTTTCTTTATAAGCATTGCTATTTCCATATCTTTTTTCAGTTTCTTCTTTATACTTTTCTTGATGTTTTTTTACTTCTTCATAATCAAATGCTTTAAAATTATTTTTACTCATAACATTTCCTCCTAAATTTTCAATAGTATCATCTATTGATTCCAGTATTCTCTCTAGTCTTTGCTTCTTTTCAAATATAAGATTACGTTGAGTTTTTAAAGCTTTCTCTCTATTAAAGTCTTTATCATCTAATATTTGTTTTATATCTTGAAGTGGAAACTCTAACTCTTTAAAAAGTAATATCTGATATAACCTAGAAATATCATCATCATTGTATATTCTATAATTTGAATCTGTTCTTTTACTAGGTTCTAAAAGTCTTATTTTATCGTAATGACGTAACATTCTTATACTTACACCAGTTAGTTTTGATACTTCATTTATTTTATACATCTTCCACCTCCTGAGTTTATATTAAAGTATTACACAATGTTAGGGTCAATACATTTATTATTAAAAATTTATATAAACTTAAATTTATTAGTATAAATTTTACCTTATGATATAATACAATAGAAATTACAGTCTGAGAGTGGTGGTTTCATATAACCCAAGTTCCTACAGTAAGTAGGAAGGAGGTGTAATCTATATGGAACTGACAATAAAATTTATCTTAGGTGCAATGTGTACCATTTCTATTGGTTTAATTGCCAATTACATATATGATAAAATAAAAAACCACTCTTCTAGTCGCAATAGAAAGAGTGGTTTTGAACTTGATATAAAGATTAAGTTCATCAAAAAATAATTTTTTATTTATATAGAAACCACACTCTATTCCACAAGACTGTAATTTCTTTTTATTTCTTTATGTTTATATTATACTATAAATTACTTCAAAATAAACACATATTTTATCTTATTCATGCTATTTAATTCTATAAATTTATAATATTTTATAATGAAATTACCATACTCATAAGTTGATTATTTCTCTTTATAAATTCATCTAATTGTTTAGAATCTAATTCTTTATTAGATAATAAAGCTATATCTACTATTTGATTACAAATTAATGATACTTGTTCTTTTTTACTTTCATCATCTTTTAATGAAACTAATTTTTTGACTATAGAACTATTATCATTTATAACTAAAGTCTTTTCTTCTTCAAAACTCATACCAAAGTCCATTCCTGCAAATTGAGAACGCATTTCAGCCATTCTTCTAGACTGCTCTGAAATTAATATAATAGCAGGTGTATCTTCACTCTTTATACTTTCTACAGAATAAGTTTTTATTCTATCACCTATAACATCTTTAAATAGGTTTTCTATGTCAGTTTTTATTTCTTTGTTATCTTCATTATCATTATCCTTTAATATATCAGATAAATCTGCATCTATTCTATTAAAGCTTACTCCTTGATTTTTAAATTCTATCATAGATATAAAATGGTTATCTATTGTAGAGTCTAATATAACTGCATCTAGTCCATAATCTTTAAATAGTTTTATATATTGTGACTGTTGTTCTTCATTACTTACATAGATCACCTTATTTTCATGTTTTTCTTTACAATTTTCTAAGTAATCATTAAGAGTTATATATTGTGAGTTTATAGTTTTAAATAATATGCTATCTTTTACCTTATCGTAGAAACTTTCATCTTTTAAGCATCCAAACTTAATAAATACTTGTATATCATCCCAGAACTTTTCATAATTTTCTCTTTCATTTTTATATAATGATTTTAATTTATCTGCAACCTTTTTAACTATGTGTTTAGAGATTTTGCTTACGTCTCTATCATTTTGTAAGAAACTTCTAGATACATTTAAAGGTAAATCTGGGCAGTCTATTACACCTTTTAATAATAATAAGAATTCTGGTATAACTTCTTTTATATTATCTGCCACGAATACTTGGTTATTGTATAATTTAACCTTACCTTCTATAAGCTCAAATTCATTTTTTAATTTAGGGAAGTATAGTATCCCTTTTAAATTAAATGGATAATCTACATTTAAGTGTATCCAGAATAACGGTTCATCAAAAGTCTTAAATACTTTTCTATAGAACTCTTTATATTCTTCATCTGTACAATCCTTTGGAGCTTTTAACCATAATGGATTTTTATCATTTATAGGTGTTGTATCTACTACTTCATCTTCTTTTGTCTCTTCTGCTTTTATAGTTTCTAAATATATATCAACTGGCAAGAATGAACAGTATTTATCTATTATATTTCTTACTGTGTATTCTTCTAAGAACTCTTTACTATCATCTGCTAAGAATAATGTAATTGTTGTTCCTCTTGTCTTTCTATCATCTGATTCACTTAATTCAAATTCTAATCCATCTTCACTTACCCATCTTACTGGTGTTGCATTTTCTTTATAAGATAGTGTATCTATTTGCACTTTTTTAGATACCATGAAAGAAGAATAGAATCCTAATCCAAAGTGTCCTATTATATCATTTTCTTCATTCATTTTATCTTTGTATGTGTTAAAGAAATCTTCTGCGCCTGAAAATGCAACTTGATTTATATATTTTTCTACTTCTTCAGCAGTCATACCTATACCATTGTCTTCAAATATAAGTGCTGAGTTTTCTTTATCTATCGATACTTTTATTTTATAATTTTCATCAGTATTACCTTGTGCTTCACCTAATGAAATTAGTTTTTTGTATTTATTTACTGCATCACAACCGTTACTTATAAGCTCTCTTATAAATATATCTTTATCTGAATATAACCATTTCTTTATTATTGGAAAAATATTTTCCGTATGTATTGATATGTTGCCCTTTTGATTTGTCATTTTATATCCTCCTAATTTTAATTAAAAATTTATGGGATAAAATTAAGTTCCCTTTATAAATATTATTGTATCACTTTTGTTAGCACTGTCAAGTATAGAGTGCTAATATAAATATTTAAAACTAAATCTTCTTTTACTTTTTGATATTTAATATTCATAATTTGTAAATTCAATTAATATAACGTTTATACTTAAATATATTGTTACTGTTGCTACAGATATATCTGATGGCATATTAAAAAGCCTAGCACTTTTTAATGCTAGGCTAGTTTATTATTTTAAGAATACAAATTTTAATATAAATAATATAGAAAGTAATATTAATGATAAGTTTACTTCATTCTTCTTATTAGTAGCTAATTTTAAAGCTGTAAAAGATATTATACCAAATATTATTCCATCAGCTATACTGTAAGCAAGTGGCATCATAGTAAATGTTAAAAATGCTGGTATTGCATTTGTAAAATCACCAAAATCTATCTTTGTAAGTGAACCTGCCATCATAACTCCTACTAATATAAGTACTGGAGCTGTTGCTTGCGTTGGTATTGATGTAAATATCGGTGCAAAGAATAATGCAAGTAAGAACATTAATCCTGTTGTTATCGATGTTAATCCTGTTCTTCCACCTTCCCCTATTCCTGATGCACTTTCAACATATGCTGTTACTGTAGATGTTCCAAGTAAAGCTCCTACTGTCGTTCCTATAGCATCTGCAAATAATGCTTGCTTAGCTTTAGGAAGCTTACCATTTTCATCTAGCATATCTCCTTTTGAAGCAACTCCTACTAAACAACCTACTGTATCAAATAAATCAACGAATAAAAATGTAAATACAACTACAACCATATCAAAGCTAAATATTTGATCCATAGGAACTGATAAAGCTTGCATAAATATTGGTTTTATTGATGGAATAGCTGATACTATTGCATTTGGTATTTGTACAATCTCTGCTACCATACCTATTGCTGATACAACTACCATAGCTAAAAGAAATGCTCCTTTAATATTTTTAGCAAGTAATACAGATGCTAATATTAAACCAAATAAAGTTAATAATACTAATGGATCTTTTAAATTTCCTAATTGAAGTATTGTAGCTCCGTTAACTACTATACCTGCGTTTGCTAATCCTATAAATGCTATAAATAATCCTATTCCTGCTGTAACCGCATGTTTTAATACAGATGGTATACAGTCTATTATTTTTTCTCTAACATTCGTTATTGTAAGTAATATAAATATAATTCCTTCTATTAATACTGCACATAAAGCAAATTGCCAACTATACCCCATACCTAAAACTACTGTATATGCAAAGAATGCATTAAGTCCCATTCCTGGAGCTAAAGCTATTGGATAATTTGCTAAAAGTCCCATTGCACAACTTCCTATAAATGCAGATATTGCTGTTGCAGCAAATACTGCTACCTTATCCATACCTGCTTCTGAAAGTATGTTAGCATTTACAACTAGTATATATGCCATTGTCATGAAAGTTGTTATTCCTGCTATTACTTCTGTTTTTACGTTTGTATTATGTTCTGATAATTTAAAAGTCTTATCTAACCATCCCCTGTTTCCCATTTGAGTAACTTGCATATTCACCCTCCAATTTATTATTTTTTAATTTTAATTGATTTAAGTTCGATATATTATTAATTTTATATTAATTATTTTATTATAATGTACATATAATTGCAACAGTTTTTATGTATATTTCTATTTATAACCGAGTTAAAGTTCGTGTTTAAAATCATAATTCGCTTTTTTGTAATTCTAAAGCCATATTTCGGTAAAAATACGAATTTAATTATTTTTTAACTGATATATAATGATAGCATCATATTTAATTGACATTTAAAATATACATTCTTTTATAACATTAAATAAATCTATATTTATAAGTTTGTAAAAATCTAAATGTTAACTAAAGTTTATGCTATCAATTAGTTATAAAGTTTTATTAATTATAATAAAAAGACTCTAATAACCTTAAAATTATTAGAGTCCTATCTTAACTATTTTGAAGCATTAAATTCAGCTTCAGTAGCTGGGACTTTTACTTCTCCACTCTTAACTTTTTCTATCATTTCATTAACATAATCTAAGACATCTTGTGGTACTAAATTTTTAGTAGATTCTGGTATTCCAACACCATCTTCCTTAAGTCCATATATTTTAGCTTCTCCACTAGTTAATTTTCCATCAACTAAATCTTTAACTGTATTATACACACCTACATCAACTTTCTTTAAAGCTGATGTTAATACATTTTTAGGAGCTAATGAACTTTGATCTCTATCAACACCTATTGCATACTTATCTTTTTCTTTAGCTGCTTCTATTGCACCTAAACCAGTTCCACCAGCTGCAGATAATATTATATCTATATTACTTCCGTACATTTGATTTGCTATAGATTTTCCTTTAGCTGCATCAGAGAATGTTCCTGCATATTGTACTTTAACATCACAATCTTTATTAGCTTCTCTTATACCTGCTCTATATCCATACTCAAATCTTGATATAACTGGATTTTGCATACCCCCTATAAATCCTACACTATTAGTTTTTGTCATTTTGCCAGCTATAAGACCTGTTAAAAATGTAGCTTCATTTTCTTTAAATAATATAGGTGTTACATTTTCAGGTATAGTATCAAAAGTCTCATCTATTAAGACAAACTTTTGATCTGGGTAATTTTCAGCTTCTGTTTTTATATCATCTTTCATAGTATTACCAACACCTATAATTAAGTCCATTCCATCATCTACAAGACTCTCCATATTAGTAATATATTCAGAAGCTTGTTTTGATTCGATAACTTTTATTTCTATCCCTAAATCTTTTTCAGCTCTTTGAAGCCCTTCCCATGCACTTTGGTTAAATGATTCATCATTTATACCTCCAACATCAGCTACCATTCCGACTTTAAAAGTTTTATCTGTATCTTTCTTTGATTCATTATTACCACATCCAACCAATATAGATGCTGACATTATTACTGTAGTGCTTAATGCTACTATTTTTTTAAATTTCATAATTCCTCCTAGTGTCTTTAAAATTTAATATATTATAGGTTGCATAATATTTCTATTTTATATTCCTAATGATGTCTTTTTTTAATTAAGTAATGTTTTAATAAAATTCATTTTATAAATTTAATTAAAATACATTTAAACTTAAATTTATACTAACTATTTTTTCTACATTTTTCTCATAACTAAATAAAAAGAGGCTGTCGCATTAAGAGTAAATAATACAATATCTAGTTATGCAAAATTTGAATTAGCACAATATATTGTATATAATTTTTTTTAGTGCGACAGCCCATTTTTACTAAATTGATTATATATTAAAAATTATTCCCACTCTATTGTTCCTGGCGGTTTAGAAGTTATATCATAAACCACTCTGTTTGCTCCATCTACTTCGTTTACTATTCTATTTGATATCTTTTCTAGTACATCATATGGCATTTTATACCAGTCAGAAGTCATTCCATCAGAAGATGTAACAGCCCTTATACCTACTAAATAAGCATATGTTCTTTCATCTCCCATAACTCCAACTGTTTTTACATCTGGAAGTGTAGCAAATGCTTGCCATATTTCCTTATATAAACCATGCTCTTTTAATATATCCATGTATATAGCATCTGCTTCTCTTAAGATGTCACATTTTTCTTTAGTGACTTCACCTATAACTCTTATTCCAAGTCCTGGTCCTGGGAATGGATGTCTAAATATTAAATCTTCATCTATTCCTAATTCTAAACCTATTTTTCTTACTTCATCCTTGAATAGTTCTCTTAAAGGTTCAACTATTTTAAATTCTATATCTTCAGGTATTCCACCAACATTATGGTGAGATTTTATAGTCGCAGCTTCTCCATGTCCACTTTCAACTACGTCTGGGTATATAGTTCCTTGAACTAAGAAATCCATTTTTCCAAGTTTATTTGATTCTTCTTCGAATACTCTTATGAACTCTTCACCTATTATTTTTCTCTTAGCTTCAGGTTCTGTTACTCCTTTTAACTTACCTAAGAATCTATCTTCACAGTTAACTCTTATTAAGTTCATATCAAACTTATCTCTAAATATTCTTTCTACATCGTCACCTTCATTTTTTCTAAGTAAACCATGGTCTACGAATACACAAGTTAAGTTATCACCTATAGCTTTATGAACAAGTACTGCAGCTACTGATGAGTCAACTCCACCACTTAAAGCACAAAGTACTTTTTTATCTCCGATTATCTCTTTTAATTCTTTTATTTTATCAGTTATAAATGAATCTGTAGTCCAATCCCCGCTCACTTCACAAACATTATATAAGAAGTTTCTAAGTACTTTATCTCCTTCTTGACAATGTTCAACCTCTGGATGAAATTGTACTCCATATAATTTCTTTTCAGTATTTTCCATTGCTGCCACAGGACAATCTTTAGTTTGTGCTATAGATTTAAATCCTTCTGGAAGTCTATCTATTAAATCTGTATGGCTCATCCATACTATATTTGTAGATATACCTTCAAATATAGCAGATTCATTATATGTTATTTCAGTCTTTCCATATTCCTTTTCAGCGTTATTTCCTTTTCTTACATTACCACCTAATATATGAGACATTACTTGTATTCCATAGCATATACCAAGTATAGGAACTCCTATTTCAAATATTTCTTTAGCTATCTTAGGTGAATCTTCTAAGTATGCACTATTAGGTCCACCTGTAAATATTATTCCTTTAGGATTCATAGCTTTTATTTTTTCTATATCTGTAGTATAAGGTATTATTTCGCAATATACGTTATTCTCTCTTACTCTTCTTGCTATTAATTGATTGTATTGCCCTCCGAAGTCAACTACTAATACTAATTCATGCTTCATATACTATATTTCTCCTTGTGTGCTGTAGTTTGGTGCTTCTTTAGTTATTGTTATATCATGTGGGTGACTTTCTTTTAAAGATGCTGCTGTTATTTTTATAAATGCTGCATTATCCATCAAATCTTCTAATGTAGGTGCTCCACAGTAACCCATACCAGCTCTTATTCCACCCATCATTTGGAATATTATATCTTCAGCTTTTCCTTTATATGCAACCATTCCTTCTACACCTTCAGGAACTAATTTTTTAGCATCATTTTGGAAATATCTATCTTTAGAACCTTTTTCCATAGCTCCTATAGAGCCCATACCTCTGTATGTTTTATAAGACCTTCCTCTATATAGAACTATTTCTCCTGGACTTTCTTCTGTTCCGGCAAATAATGATCCCATCATACACACTGAAGCCCCTGCTGCTAACGCTTTAACAACATCTCCTGAATATTTAATTCCACCATCTGCTATTACAGGTACACCATATTTCTTACCAACTTCTGCACAATCCATAACTGCTGTAACTTGAGGAACCCCTATACCAGCAACAACTCTTGTTGTACATATAGAACCTGGTCCTATACCAACTTTTACACAATCAGCTCCTGCTTTTATTAAGTCTTCTGTTGCTTCTGGAGTTGCTACGTTACCTGCTATTACTTGAAGACTTGGATAAGCTTCTTTTACTTTTATAAGTGCATCCATTACACCTTTTGAATGACCATGTGCACTATCTAAAACTATGACATCAACATTAGCTTTAACTAAAGCTCCTACTCTATCCATAATATCTGCACCTATTCCAACTGCAGCTCCACATAATAATCTTCCACGTGCATCTTTTGCTGAATTAGGATATTGTATTTTTTTTTCTATATCTTTTATAGTTATTAACCCTTTTAAGTGTCCTTCTTCATCTACTATAGGTAATTTCTCTATTTTATGAGTTTTTAATATTTGTTGAGCACCTTCTAAAGTTACTCCTTCTTTAGCTGTAACTAAGTTATCTTTTGTCATAACATCTTCTATATTTTTTGTCATGTCATCTTCAAACTTTATATCTCTATTAGTTATTATCCCTATTAATTTATGACTTTCATCTACTATAGGCACTCCTGATATTTTATATCTAGCCATTATGTCATCTGCGTCTTGTAAAGTGTTATCTTTTGATAAATAAAAAGGATCTACTATGACTCCACTTTCACTTCTCTTAACCTTATCAACTTCTAATGCTTGTTCTTCTATAGACATATTTTTGTGTATTATACCTATTCCACCTTGTCTCGCCATAGATATTGCCATTTTAGACTCAGTGACAGTATCCATACCTGCACTCATTAGAGGTATATTTAACTTTATTGTTTTTGTTAAATATGTTGTTGTATCTACATCTTTAGGTAATACCTCTGATTTTTGCGGTATTAATAAAACATCGTCAAATGTTAAGCCTTCTTTTAGTATTTTAGCCATCTTTAATTGTCCTCCTTCTTTTATATTTTTACGAATATATATATAATTTTTTATAGTTTTGTTCGTTTTAAAAATTATTATAAAAAAACCTGCATAGTAATTTCATTTTATTAAAAAGTGAAATTACTATACAGGTTTTCTAAGCAATCTTGTTGTAGCCAACATATAGGGATATTAATCAGCCTACATATTTACTTAATTGATGCTTATTATAATAATTTCACTCATAGTCAAGATATTTACGGTATCTCGGTAGAAACTCTCAGACCTTATTTCTGAGTATATACGAGTGACGTATTCTTTATTTAATTAAGTATTTCTTAAGTTGAATATTAATTTATCAAAAATTATTCTTTATGTCAATAAATTTATATTAAATTTTTTATTTATTGAATAGTTTATATTATTCAATAAACTATTTAAAGGAATATTTTTATTTATCGCTATCTTTCTACAGTCTTCATATTCAGGAGTAGCTCTGATTAGTTTACCATTATAGTATCCTAATTTTACTGTTATTTTACCATATTCAGTTTCTATTTTAGTAAACTTTCTATCTAATGTTACTCTATTATACTTATTATATCTTATTCCAAATGTACTAGTTTGTAGTAACATTAAATCAATAAATTTATTTAAATCATCTTCTTTACATAAAATACATAATTTAGTTGCAGGCCTATTTTTTTTCATATATATACTTTGAGTATAAATATCTAGTACCCCCTCATCTATAAATCTTTCGTATATATATGAATATACTTCAGAAGACATATCATCAATATTGGCAACTATCTCATATATAAACTCTTCTTTTTTTTTACACCTAAAATAGTTCTTAATATATTAGGTACTTCGAATTTCTTATGACCTATTCCATAACCAATTTGCTTAACTTCAAGTTCTAATATATCTACAAAACCATCACATAAAGTTTTTATTATTGCTGCTCCTGTTGGCGTTGTACACTCACCTTTAACTGTATTTAGCTTTATAGGTACATCTTTTAGAATTTCTATTGTTGCAGGTGCAGGTACCGGCATAAGACCATGATCACACTTTACAAACCCTGACCCTACTGGAACTGCTGTTGCATATATCTTATCTACACATAGTAAGTCTACTAATATACATGTACTTACTACATCTACTATAGAGTCTATGGCTCCAACTTCATGAAAATGTATTTTATCAATAGTAGTACCATGGACTTTAGCTTCTACCTCAGCTATAACCATAAATATCTTTTTAGCATTTTCTTTTACAGATTCATTAAGATAAGATTTATCTATAATCTCATATATATCGGATAAATGCCTATGTGAATCAACTTCCTTTGTAATAACCTCTACCTTTGTTCCTACTATCCCACTTTCATTTTTCTCTTGTATATTTATATTAAATTCATCACCTAAATTTAATTTGTTTATTTCTTCTAGAAAAATCTCTTTAGGTACTCCTAAATCTAATAATGTGGCTATGGTCATATCCCCCGATATTCCATTAACTATATCAAAATAAAGTATTCTTTCTTCCATATCTTAGCTCCTTAATTCTATCTAAAATCTAATCCAATTTATTTATCATTGATGCTAAGTATCCCGCTCCAAATCCATTGTCTATATTAACTACTGATATACCAGATGCACAGCTATTTAACATAGTTAAAAGTGCAGATAACCCACCAAAGTTTGCTCCATATCCAATAGATGTAGGAACTGCTATGACAGGTACATCTACAAGTCCACCTACCACACTAGGTAGTGCTCCTTCCATTCCTGCTACTGCAATTACTACTCTAGCCCTTTGTAATATATGCTTTTTATTAAGTAGTCTATGTATTCCTGCAACCCCAACATCATAAACCCTTTCAACATCATTGCCTAAAAATTGTGCTGTATAGTAAGCTTCATCTGCAATTGGTATATCAGATGTTCCTCCACTAACAACTACGATTTTGCCTTTACCTCTATTAGATATTTCATTATTTTTAATTTTTAATATTTTAGATAGTTCTTCATATTCAGAATTAGTATAAATACTTTTTATCTTTTCAAAAGTCTCTTTTCTGCATCTAGTTCCTAATATATTTGATCCCTTTTTAATCATTCTCTCTATAATTCCTAATATATGTTCATCACTCTTACCTTCACAATAAATAACTTCTGGATATCCATTTCTTATTTCTCTATGATGATCTATATTGGCGTATCCAATATCTTCATAAGGTAAATCTTTAAGCAATTTTAATGCATCATCTATATTAATAGAACCACTTTTAACATTATGTAACAATTCTTTTAAATTCATATATTTTTCTCCCCTTATTTATAGTTACTAATATAATATTTTTTATATCAGTAGTATTATATATCGAACTTAATAATAATTTTATCTAATATTTTATATATTTGGTATATTAATCCTAAAATTTATTAATTTAATATTAACAGTAATTTGATTAAGTTTTATACTCTACTCATATTGTAAATTAATCTGTTGTGCTAGTTAATCTCTACACATATTGAAAATGTTATACAGCATTTTTTAATAATTTACTTTTATATAATCAACCCTAGTAATTTCAATGACTAAATTTAACTAGCACAACGAGTTATATTAATTAATACTTATAAAATATAAAAGAGAGCAATTTTAATAAAAAAATTACTCTCTTTTATATTTTTGATATTCAATTAATAAGTAATAATTTAATAATATATTAATCTGTTGTGCTAGTTAATCTCTACGCATATTGAAAATGCTATACAGCATTTTTTAATAATTCACTTTTATATAATCAACCCTAGTAATTTCAATGACTAAATTTAACTAGCACAACGAGTTATATTATATTTATTAAATTATCTACTCTAAGCGTTCTTAAGTTCTTGTATATGCTCTTGAACTTCTTCCATCTTTGCTTTATCAAGTGGATAGAACTTCATAGCTATTATTGATGCTATCCATCCTAACATTGGCATTCCTATAAACAGGAACATTGTCATCCATAACATTTGTGGACTAGATGCATCAGTTACATCTGGCATTCTATCTGCAAATCCTATTGATGCAACAGCAAGTGCTATTATAGTTGTTGCAAAAGATGATATAACCTTATCTATAAATGAGAATAATGTTCCCATCATCCCCGGCACAAAACGTCCACTTAAGTAAGTTTCATAGTCAGCACAGTCTGATATCATCGGTATAACAAATGCCCCTGATACACCAACTGCTCCTTTGGCAATTATATATATTGCTATAAATGCAATTGTCATAAAACTCATATTTTTTAAACTTATTTGTGTTGGATCCCCTAAAACTAATAATGCAAATAATGCAGTATATGAAAGAATTGAAGCCCATGTTCCTACAACTAAAGCTTTCTTTTGGCCTAGTTTTTGTGCATATTTTGTACCAATCATAGTTATTAATATATTTGGTATTAATATTATTGTACCTACAGTACCTGCTAAAGAATAATCTCCCATTAATATACCAAATAACATTACTGTAACTGTTGCATTAGTTGAAACACTCATTGCTATTTTATCAGTACTTGCTGCTATTATAAGCATTTGTAAAGCTCTGTTACCTTTTAATACTGACCAATAATCTTTGAAACCAACTTTTGGAGCCTTATGTCCTAAACCAAAGAATTCTGTTCTATCTTTAGTCCATATACCAAATACAGCTAATGCCGTTAATATAGCTGAACCTATTATAGTAACAGTTATTAGTTCATGGTATAAACCTAATGATCCAAATCCACCATGTTTTGGTACTAAATAACTTGATATATAAATTTGCATTCCATTGAAAAGTATTGCATTATATATTGCATCAAATAAACCAAATTTAGGTCTTTTTGCAGGGTTATTTGTCATACACGCTTGACCAGCCTTTGTACAAGCTGTTTGACAAGTATATCCAATTATATAAACTGCATAGCATCCTATAAAGTATATTAATCTAATATTTTCAGGAACTTTATGTACAGTTGTGTATATTACAAAAGTCGTTAATCCTAATATAATATTACCTACTACTATAAATGGTCTAAACTTACCAAATTTACCATCTGTTTTGTCTATTAAAAATCCTACTACTGGGTCTGTTATACCATCAAATATACGCATTGCTGTTAGTATAAAACCAACTACTGTAACTAATAAACCAGCTATACCTGTTGCATACATTGATATATACCCCATAGCAAACATATAAAGATTTGTAGCTGTATTGTTTAAAGCAAATAAACCTAATCTCCACGTTGGACAATCATTGTATGAACCTGTATTATCCATTGCTTTACTTAATTTTACTTCCATACATTTATTTCCCCCTATTCGCCATAATAACGTTTTCCCAACCTTTAAAAATAAACTAATGTTTATTTGGAGCATTTGATAATTTGTGTAATTTACTTCTATATACTTTCTTTTTTTTCATAAATCTATAAATTATTTATATTAGTCCATCTTTTATATTGATTTTTTTTTAACAATATATACTACAAATATATATACTTTTTTAATTAAAATACTTCATTAAGTAAAATTATTATTTTGTATTGTTTAAAAGTATCATAAATAATAAAAGTATTTTATAATGTAGAATTATTATTAGAATATATATATTTTAAGCTTAGCATTGTTAAAACATCAAAATTTTAACAATGCTAAATTATATCATAATTCTATATACTATATATTTACACTACAACATACACTATTATGATTAAATCTATCTTCAAAACCTAAATTTCTAAGATTATTTGCACTTATTTCTAAGCTTTCAAATGGATCTCTACCGTATGTATTATCTTGCTCTATGAATATATGCTCTACTCCTGTTTCTCCAGCTAAATCTATTATAGCTTTTATGTCTAAGTTTCCTTCACCTATTTCAGCAAATTCAACTACATCAGCCATACTTCTCATTATACCTTCTACTCCACCAGATAAATCAAGAGTTTGGTTTATTCTGTAGTCTTTTATGTGTATTATCTTAGTTCTTCCTTCTAATTTCTTTATCCATTCTAAAGGATTTACTCCACCTCTTTGTAACCAATGTACATCAAGTTCAAATCCTAGGTATTCTGGATCACTTTCTTCAACCATTATATCCATTAAATATTTACCATCATATTTAGAGAACTCCATGTGATGGTTGTGATAGTATAATGATAAACCTTCTTCTTTTAATCTTCTTCCCATTTCATTTAATTCTTTAGTATATTCTATTATTTTTTCTTTTGAACCTAAACAATCAAAAGATATCATACCTATTCTTATATATTTACAACCTAAAGCCTTAGTATCAGCTACTATTTTATCAAAATCATCTCTTAAGTTTTCCATTTTTATTCCTGGAATCATTGCTTTTATAGATGCACTTGTAGCACAAACTTTCATGTCAAATTCTTCTAAAGAGCTTTTTATTTCTGCTACATTTTCAGGTGTCATTTCTACTTGTGATAATTCAACTGTAGAAAATCCTATTTCTTTAACTTTTTTAAATATTTCTCTTATTCCATCTTGAGCTATTTTATCTTTTAGCATCATCATTTGAACGCCTATTGTAGGTTTTTGCATAATATATCCCCCCAAAGTATTGTTTTTCTTAATTCAGAAGACTCTCTTATTGAATCTATAATTTTTATAGAAGTCATTGCATCTTCTATATGTATGTAATCATTAGAGTTATTTATTAAACAGTCATAGTATTTATTTATTAATTTACCATGACTAGCCCCATAGTAATGCTTTGAACCACTAAGTCTTTCATCTTCCGCTATTTCAATAAGGTCTCCGTCTATATGTCTATATAATTTACTATCTTTGATACTAAACATTCCATTTTCTAATACAACCTCTATTTCTACACTTGAATTAGTTGCATTAGCTATTGTTGCAAAGAATATTCCTTTTGCTCCATTTTCAAAATTTATAATTGCGTTTACTGTATCTTCAACTTCTATATCATAATCTAAAAAGTTATCTACATTTCCTTTTATAGACTTTATATTTCCACCTAGTAATTGCATTAAATCTAATGTATGTACTGATTGGTTAATCATAACTCCACCACCAGCAAACTCCATTTTACCTCTCCATGGTTTTACTGCGTAATATTCTTTAGGTCTATTCCATGCAACTAAACCTTTTATTCCTATTATCTTTCCATAAACACCAGAATCAATTATTTCTTTAAGTTTTTCAACAGTATTGTTGTATCTATTTTGTAAACATATACATATATTTGTATCTGTATTATCACTTAATTCTATAAATTTTTCAGCTTCCTCTGTATCTAAGCAAAGTGGTTTTTCTAGGAGTACATTTACTCCTAGATTAGCCACTTCTTTAGTTACAGGGTAATGAAGGTAATGTGGTAAGCATATATGCACACAGTCTAATTGCTCTTTTTGAATCATTTCTATATAATCAGTATAGAAATTTACATTTTCAATTAAGCTACTCTTAGTTTCATCTATATCACATACCGCTACTAATTCTGCCTTCTCACTTGACTTGATAGAATGAAGATGAATCATAGAAACATCTCCTAGACCTATGACACCCACTCTTAGAGCCATACATTCCCCTTCTTTCTGCTTTATATCTCTTATGCAAAAACTTCTTCTTTATTTTTAGCTTCTTCTTCTATTCTCTTATTTAATTCTGATAAGTATAAATCTTCATTGAATGGTAATTCAACATCTTGACCTAACCAACTAGATAAGTGCATTGCATTTGATAACATTACACCTTTTATACCTTCTGTTCCAGGAGCTAATAATGGAGTTCCTTCTAATATAGCTTCTGTGAAGTTTATCATAACGTTAACATGTTGAGTTCCCCATTGATCTGGTATTTCAAATTCTTCAACATCGAACATATCTGACATACCTTCTCCTCTGAATAAGTTAGCAACATCAGCAAATGTTAATCTCTTATTTAATTCATTTTCACTTTCTTTCATCCTCTTAACTGTTACTTTCTTACTTCCTTCAACTAATATCTTACCTTTATCTCCGTGTATTTCAAATCTATCAGTTCCTAATATATCGTGTGTACAAGTTATGAATGTTCCTGTAGCTCCGTTTGGATACTCAACAAATGCAGTAACATCATCTTCAACTGCTATATTTCTGTGAGAACCAAATTGTAAGTTAGCTCTTACTTTAGATGGCATTCCACATATCCATTGCCATAAGTCTAATTGGTGAGGTGCTTGATTAGCTAAAACTCCTCCACCTTCTCCAGACCAAGTCGCTCTCCAGCTACTCATATCGTAGTATGCTTGTGGTCTCCACCAAGTAGTTATTATCCAGTTAGTTCTTCTTATTTCCCCTATTTCTCCATTAGCTACTATTTCTTTTATTTTTTGGTATAATGGGTTTGTTCTTTGATTGAACATCATACCAAATGTTAAGTGTGGTTTAGACTCTGCTAATTCATTCATTTCTCTAACTTTTTTAGTGTAAACACCAGCTGGTTTTTCAACTAATGTATGTAAATCTCTATTTAATGCTTCTATAGCTATTACTGGATGGTCGTAGTGTGGAGTTGCTATTAATACAGCATCTATTTCTTTACTATCTAACATATCTATGTAGTTATCAAAGAATTTAACATCCTTAGGTAATTTTTCTGAAGCCCACTCTTTCTTTTCTGGGTTAACATCACATACAGCTGTAAGTCTAGCATTTTTAACTTTTCCTTCTGCTAACCAAGTTGCATGAGATCCTCCCATTTGTCCTATACCAACTATCCCAAATCTAACTTCTTTCATTTCTCTTCCCCCTATTGTTTTTAATCTAAAATCTATACTCTTTAGTATATCTACTAAAGATTTATACTGAAGTGCATATGCACTTTCGCCATCTAACCCCTTGTCTGTCTTTATAATATCATGTACATCTTCTAATTCTAAATCTTTTAATGAATCAAATATTACTAAGTGTGGTTCCATAGTTAAAAAACCTTCATATCCATTTCTTATAGCATCTGTTAAGATTTCTTCTATCTTTCCTTCACCTGTACCACATACAACATTTTCTTTATCAGCTTGATTAGCATCTTTTATGTGGTAGTATTTTATATAATCTTTTAAAAGTTTATAACATTCTTTAGTATCTTCTTTACATTGAACGAAGTTTGCAAAGTCAAATATTCCCTTGAAGTTATCTGAAGCAACTTCTTTAAATATAGTTAAACATCTACTAGCTATATCACCGTATATATCTTTTTCATTTTCATGAAGTAGAACTACATTATATTTTTCTGCTATATTAGCAAATATTTTTAACTTCTTTATGACCTCATCTTTATAATCTTCAGGATTTTGTTCCTTTGGAATATAAAAACTAAATATTCTAATATATTTACATTCTAATATATTAGCCATTTTACAAAGTTTTTCTAATAAATCAACTTGTTTTTCAAATCCTTCATTATCATCAATAAATACTTTTCCTATAGGAGAACCTATAGAAGAAACTTTTATTATATATTCATCTAACTTAGGTTTTATATACTCATTAAGTTCTTCTATAGAATATTCACTGAAGTTCTTCTCATTTACACCTCTTATAGATATATAGTTCATTCCTAGCTTTTTAACGGTTTCTAGTTGAGTATCAAAATCGCTACTTATTTCATCTGAGAAACCAGATATATGTATATTTTGCAACATTCATTCCCCCTACATCTCTTTTGTTATTTTTTTAACTTTAATTACTTTTAATATCTAGCATAAAACTTAATTAAGAATGTATTTTATATAATTCTAAAAAATATATATTATATATCTTCATGAATTCGTTTTCCCTTATGTTAGTATACTAGCATTCTTTTTTTAAATTAGCAATAAATATTCTTCTACATTACCTTACACCATTTTACATCACTATTATAGTTATAAATTATTTTTATAATTTATATTTAATTTAGAAATCAGCTTTTAATTTTTACTATATTTTAATAATAAGTTTAGCTCAATCATAATTATATATAATAAAATAAAAAAGAGTAGCAAATTGCTACTCTTTTTTATTACATCATTCCTGGCATTCCTCCGCCCATTCCTGGCATAGCAGGTTCAGATTCTGGTAAATCTGCAACTGCAGCCTCAGTAGTTAAGAATACTCCAGCTATAGATGCTGCATTTTGTAAAGCACTTCTAGTAACCTTAGTTGGGTCAACTATACCAACCTCTATCATGTTAACATATCTTTCATTTAATGCGTCAAATCCTACTTCAGGATCTTCATTGATTACTCTTTCTGTTATAACTGCACCTTCAAGACCTGCATTTATAGCTATTTGTCTTAGTGGCTCTTCCAATGCTTTTCTTATTATCTTAGCACCTATTTGAACTTCACCTTCTAGTTCTAATACTAACTTATCTAAAGCTGGTATTACACTAACTAAAGCTGTACCACCACCAGCAACTATACCTTCTTCAACAGCTGCTCTTGTTGCATTAAGTGCATCTTCTATTCTTAATTTTCTTTCTTTCATTTCAACTTCTGTAGCAGCTCCTACTTTTATAACAGCTACTCCACCAGCAAGTTTAGCTAATCTTTCCATTAATTTTTCTTTATCAAATTCAGAAGTAGTTTCTTCTACTTGATGTTTTATTTGATTAACTCTATTTTCAATAGCAACTTTATCTCCAAATCCATCTACTATTGTAGTAGCTTCCTTTGTTACTTTTACAGAACCTGCTCTACCTAACATAGTTATATCTGCTTCTTTTAGGTCATATCCTAATTCTTCAGATATTACAACTCCTCCAGTAAGTGTTGCTATATCTTCAAGCATTGCTTTTCTTCTATCACCAAATCCTGGAGCTTTAACTGCAACAACCTCAAATGTTCCTCTTAATTTATTAACTACTAATGTAGATAACGCTTCTCCATCTACATCTTCTGCTACTATTAATAATTTTTTACCTTGTTGAACTATTTGCTCAAGTATAGGTAATATATCTTGTATATTAGATATTTTTCTATCTGTTATTAATATATATGGATCATTTAATACTGCTTCCATTTTATCTACATCTGTAACCATGTATGCTGAAACAAATCCTCTGTCAAATTGCATACCTTCAACAGCATCTAATTCAGTATTCATAGTCTTAGATTCTTCAACAGTTATAACACCGTCTTTTCCTACTATCTCCATAGCTTCTGCTATTAATTTTCCTACTTCTTCATCTCCTGCAGATATAGAAGCAACCTGAGATATAGATTCCTTAGTTTCTATAGTTCTAGATTGAGATTTTAATTCTTCTACTGCAACTTCAACAGCTTTTTGTATACCTTTTCTTATTAAAACTGGGTTAGCCCCTGCTGTTACGTTTTTTAACCCTTCTCTTATTATAGCTTGAGCTAAAACTGTAGCAGTTGTAGTACCGTCACCAGCTACATCATTAGTTTTAGTAGCTACTTCCTTAACTAATTGAGCTCCCATATTTTCAAATCTATCTTCTAACTCTATTTCTTTTGCTATTGTTACACCATCATTAGTTATAAGAGGTGCTCCAAATTTTTTATCTAATATAACATTTCTTCCTTTTGGTCCTAAAGTAACCTTTACTGTATCTGCTAATTTATTTACACCTGTTTCTAATGCTTTTCTAGTATCTTGAGCAAATTTTATTTCTTTAGCCATGATTAACCCCTCCTATAAATTATTCAACTACTGCTAATATATCGCTTTGTCTTAGTATTGTGTATTCATTTCCTTCTATCTTAACCTCAGTACCTGCATACTTTTGGAATATAACTTTATCCCCTACTTTTAATTCCATAGTTATCTCTTTTCCGTCTACTATACCACCTGGACCAACTTCTATAACTTCCGCCATTTGTGGTTGTTCTTTAGCTGTACCTGGTAAAACTATACCACTTGCAGTTTTTTCTTCAGCTTCTAGTTTTTTTATAACTACTCTATCAGCTAATGGTCTTATCTTCATATTTTTACCTCCTAGTAAATATTTATATGTAAAAATAAAAATATACTATAATATTTTTATCACTCTCTAGTTAAGAGTGCTAACAATTATTATAGTATATTAATTATATCCAATTTTCAATAGTTTTTATAATTTTTTTATAATATAGGTGAAAATAGCCTAGCTATGGATTCTTTAACCTTTTTGGTAATACTTCTATTGTTAAAATGTTCTATTTTTAGCTCCTCACTATTTTTCATATCTTCTAAAAAATCCTTAGTCATAATATCTATTACTTCTTTATCATATATAAATGCATTTATTTCAAAGTTTAGCATAAAACTTCTTAAATCCATATTAGCTGATCCAGTTGAAGTTATTTTATCATCTATAATTATAACTTTAGAGTGTATAAATCCTTTCGTATACAAATAAACCTTGCCTCCAGATTTCAATATATCACCAAAATATGAATAAGATGCTGTATTTACAATTTTATGATCAGCTATTTTAGGGAATATAATTCTAACATCTACTCCACTTAAAGCTGCACTCTTTAAAGCTTTTAATAAACTTTCATCTGGTATAAAATATGGTGTTTCTATATATATGCTTTTTTTAGCCTGACATATAGCTGAAAAATAAGCATAATGTATAGCCTCCCAATCACTATCTGGACCACTTGCTACAATTTGAACCATACTGTTTCCGAAATGGCCTATTTTAGGGAAAAATCTTCTAGTCAAGAGAATCTCTTTTGTTGTATAATACCAATCTGTTAAGAAAACCATCTGGAGCATATATACCGAAGTTCCTTCTACTCTTATATGAGTATCTCTCCAATAACCAAACTTTTTATTCCTACCTAAATACTCATCTCCTATATTTATTCCACCTGTATATCCTATAGAACCATCTATTACTACTATCTTTCTATGATTTCTATAGTTTAACTTGCCTCCTAATATAGGAAATTTATTTGGTATAAATGGTTCAATTTGTATATTATGATTTCTCATTTCATTAAAGAAATTCCTATGAAACCAAAATCTCCAGCATCCTACATCATCATATAAAATTCTCACCTTTACACCTTGTTTTGCTTTTTCAATTAATGCATTTTTTATCTTTGTTCCTATTTCACTTTCTTTTATTATAAAATATTCTAAGTGTATATATTCTTTAGCATTCTCTATATCTTTAAGAAGCCTTTCAAATTTTTGATTTCCATCAACATAAACTTCTATATTATTATTAGTTGTAAATGGAAATACTCCTGTATTTAATAACAAGCTTATAACTCTTTGCTTAGCATAGTCTTCATCTTCTATATCATTGAGTATTATATTATTCTTTATAGAATTTTGTTCCAGTATTACTAATTCTTCTATTTCCTCCAAATTCTCAAATAAATTTTTATCCTTTATATCTGTTGCTAGCTTTTGAGTTCTAAGCATCTTTATCTTTCGTATATTTCTACCAAATACTGCATATATCACAATTCCTATGCCTGGTAATAATATAAATATAAGTAACCAAGTCATAGTCTTAGCAGGATCTCTATTTTCAAGTATTATAGTCATAGATATTAGTGCACCAGCGATATATGATATGATTAAATAGCTTAAAAACAAAACACCTCCAACACTCATAAAAAATCTCCTTTTTTTATCTTCCTATACCAAGCTCCCTTGCATAATAGAATAAATACTGTTGTGCAAATCCAGATAATTCTTTGAATTTATCTATAGCGTATGCTCTTATTTTAGGTAAACTCATATCCTCTTCTACATAGAACTCTTGCATAACTCTTTTAACCCATACGTCTACAGGGAAAGTATCATACTTTTGCATTCCAAATAATGCAATACAATCCCCAACTTTAGGACCAACTCCATTAAATTTTAATAATTCCTTTAAGCACTCATCTGTATTTAACTTAGTATATTCAGATATATTTTCATTTTTTAAAATAACACTATCTGTTGTACTTTTTATATATTTATCTCTAAATCCTGTTTGACATGCTCTTATTTGTTCCTGACTAGCCTTACTTAATTGTTCTGGAGTAGGGAAAGCATAGTATTCTTTACCATTATATTCACCAATATATGTCCCAAACTCTCTAGATAAATTATTTATAGCCTTTTGTATCATAGGAATTCTATTGTTTGATGATATTATAAACGATATAAGCATTTCCCATCCATCTTGTTTAAGAATTCTTATGCCATCACCAAATTCTGTCGCTTTTTCTAAGTATTCATCCATATTTCTTAGAACTTCTTTTATCTTTCCATAGTCTGTTCCTAAATCAAAGTATTCAAACCAAATATTATTAAAATCATCTAAGTTAGTATTCTTTAAAAAAACTTTATCTCCTTGTTTTGAAACATTTATAACTCTTCCTTTTGCTACACCTGTATATGACTTATCATCTTCTTTAATCCATCTAAAACACTGACCGCATTCAAATATATGCTTTGGATCAAAATCTTTTATATCTTCTAATATAACTATATTATCTTGTTCATAAACTTTCATAAATTAATACTCCTCAATGTAAATTATTATAAATTTATTATATACGTTTTAATTAAAATACTTCATTAGGTAAAGTTATTATTTTGTATTGTTCAAAAATACAATAAACAATAAAATTATTTTATAATGTAGAATTATTATTAGAACATATATACATCTTTAATTTACCCATATTTTGTATAAATTAAATAAGTTAATTTTTTTTATAATATAAAATCAAAAAAGTCTAGAGTAGTATTTTAATTTTTTTTCTGATAAAATACATAAGACATTATTTTTAGAGGGTGATTTTACATGAATAATAGAGGTATATTTATAGCTGTTGAAGGACCTATCGGTGTAGGAAAAACTACATTAGCTAATATAATAAACCAGCATTTCGGTTATACTCTTTTAAGAGAAATAGTCGAAGAAAATCCTTTTTTATCAAAATTTTATACAGATATTAAAGAATATGCTTTACAAACAGAAGCATTTTTTCTGTTTAATAGATTTAAACAACTAGAAGATATTGAAAAAAATATGCTAAGCAAATCTAAAGGAGTTATAAGTGATTACCATATAATAAAAAACCTTATATTTGCAGGTATAACACTTGATAAGATGCAATTCCATAGATATAAACAGGTGTACAACATATTTGTTAATGACTTACCTCAACCAGATATTATAATATATTTAAATTCTAATACAGATGTTCTAATGAAAAGAATAGCAATGAGGGATAGAAGTTTTGAAAGACAAATGGATAGAAACTATATTGATGGATTAAGCACGGAATATAAATATTATTTCAATCCATTATCTATAAAACATAACTTTATGGGTAAAGAACCTATAATAATAGAAATTGATAATTCTAATTTAGACTTTTTAAATAAGGAAGAAGATAAAAAATTTATAATAAATAAAGTAGAAGAAGCAATTTCAACTTTAGGAGGAGATAAAATATGTTCAAATTAGTAAATCAATGCAATAAGCCTTTAAATAGAGATTTATTCATAACAGTAGCTGGTAATGTTGGTGCTGGTAAATCAACTTTAACCAAATTAGTTGCAGAAAGACTTGGATTTGAGGCACATTATGAAAAAGTTGATGGTAATCCATATTTAGAAGACTTTTATAAAGATCAAGAAAAATGGGGCTTCCACTTACAATTATACTTCTTAGCTCAAAGATTTAAACAACAAAAAGAAATAGATAGTAACGGATTAAATAATATACAAGATAGAAGTATATACGAAGATGTAGAAATATTCGCTAGAAATTTATATGATAATGAAAAAATGGCTAAAAGAGATTATATAACTTACAGAGACTTATTTAATGATATGGTTCCTTATTTAAGAAGACCTGATTTAATGATATACCTTGATGGATCTTTAGATGCTATAATCCACAGAATAAATCTTAGAGGACGTGATATGGAGAAAGCAGTTGATATACAATATTGGAAAAATCTTCATAATAGATATAAAAAATGGATTACTGAATATGACCAATCACCAGTTTTATATGTTAATATAAATGAAGTTGATTTAATAAACAATCCAGAGCATTTAGATATGTTATGTGATAAAATAAAAGAAATACTAGGAATGTAGATATATACATTCCTAGTATTTCTTTTTATACACATATTTTTTCTATACAATTTTTAATTATTATAACAATATAGATATTAATACTACAGCAGTAACTACTTGTAATAAACCTACAAATAAAGCATACAATGACATAGATTTACCTTGTTTTATTAATTCTTTTAAATTAACTCTAAGCCCTATAGCAGCTAATGCTATTATTTCAAACTTATTACTTATAGCTTTAAATAAGTTTGATATTTCTGGTGATATTATATTTAACGTAAATAATGCACATGTTACAAAGAAACCTATAACGTACCATGGTATTTTTATTTTACCTTTTTTTAAATCTGATATTTCGTCTTCTACTATTTCATGGTTTGTTTTATGTTTTATATGTCCAAGAACAAATACTACTACAACTAATAATATAATTCTTACTATTTTAAATATAGTAGCTAGTTCCTTAACATGTTCATTAACCATCTCTCCACTAGCCACAACTTGTCCTACTGATTGAAGTGTTCCACCTATTATAGCTGATGTTTTTACAACTTCATGGTTATATAAGTATCCACACAAAACTGGAAGTAAAAACATTAAAAATATTCCTGTTATATTTACTACTGTAATAGCTATACCTTTATCATCATCACTTGCATCTATAACCGGAGCTGTTGTAGCTATTGCAGATGAACCACATACTGAATTTCCACTTGCCATAAGCATTCTAAAGTTTTGACTAAAACCTAACTTTTTACCTATATACATCACTCCAACTATGGTAATTGTCATTTGTATAATAACGAAAAATATTCCATTAAACCCTAATTCCATTAACTTTGTTACACTTAAAGTTCCTCCAAGCAATACTATTGAGTATGATAATAGATTAGTTTCAGAAAATTTATATCCACTTTGGAATACTTTTTGTCCTAAAAATAAGTTTCCTACTAGCATACCTAAAAATATTGCTATAGTTCCTGCGCCTAAACTCGGTGCAAACTTTGATAATACCATACTAATTAAAGATACTAATAAAGATACTATAAATCCTGGTAATATATCTTTTGTCTTATTTAATATTTTATTATTTTTACTCATAATTGCAAATCACCTCTAAGATGTTATTTTTATATTTATTCACATATTATCTTAAATAAATATAAATTCCAAAACTAAGTACATATGTATTATATAAGTTTACTTTATATAAGTAAAATAAATAAAATATATAATATATATTAATATTTTTAATGATTATATGTATAATATAAATATAATCATTAAATCAACTTTAGGAGGTATTATATTGTTTGAAGAATTGAAAACTTTTATAACTGTAGTAGAGCATAAAAATTTTACAAAAGCTGGTGAATATTTAAATTTATCTCAACCAAGTGTAAGTACACATATAAAAAATTTAGAAAGTTACTATGGTGTTACTTTAATTAATAGATCTATAAAACATAAGTCAATTGTTATAACTGAAAACGGTTATAAACTTTATAACAGAGCAAAAGAAATTTTACATATTTTAGATACTACATATATGGAAGTTAGAGATATTTCAGACTCTATTAAAGGAATTATAAAGGTTGGTGCTAGCTTAACTATCGGAGAGTATATTCTACCTAAATTTCTAACTATTTTTCGTAAAAAATACCCAGATATAGAAGTTGACCTACTTATTGATAATACTGCTCTAATTACTGAAAATTTAAAAGATTTAACTTTAGATATAGGATTTATAGAAGGTATATCATCTTACCCTAATTTGAATCAAGAATACTTGTCAGAAGATAAAATGGTTTTAGCAGTTCCTTATGGTTTTCACTTAATCGATAACAAATTTACCTTTGATTTATTACAAAATCAAAACTGGGTAGCTAGAGAAGAAGGGTCTGGTACTAGAGAATATTTAAATCTATTTTTAAACTCAAATAAAATAGTTCCAAAAAACTTAATGATTTTAGGTAGCAATTATGCAGTTAAAGAAGCTGTTAGAAATGGACTTGGTATAACTATAATCTCTAATTTTGTAGCTACCCCCGCAGCTAAAAATAAAGAGTTAATTGCTATAGAATTAGACAAATCTTATAATCGTAGTTTCTCTTATATTTTACCTAAGAATATAAATATTACAAAAGCTACTGAGATATTTTTAGAAGAGTTTAAAAAGTACTTATTAACTATTACTAAATAATTTTATTAATTAACTAGTTGTGCTAGTTAAATTTAGTCATTGAAATTACTAGGGTTGATTATATAAAAGTGAATTATTAAAAAATACTGTATAGCATTTTCAATATTTGTAGAGATTAACTAGCACAACAGATTAATTATACAAATATATTTTTAATAATTTAACTATACTATTATTTAATAAAAAGGGACTATCGCACTAAAAAAATTATATACAATATGTTGTGCTAATTCAAATTATGCATAACTATATATTGTATTATTTACTCTTAATGCGACAGCCCCATCAAATTTGTATTTAATTACATTCCTAATTCTTTAAATTCTCTACTTCCAGGTTTAACTAATTCTATTTTTCCTTCTTTACATAAAGGACACTCATCAGCATCATGAACTTGTATATCTAGCTTTATTGCACTATATATAGGCATTCCTATATCTTTAGAAGTTCTATTTGCTATACAAGCTACACCTATAACTTCTCCACCTAATTTTTCTAAAGCTTCTTTAGTCTCTATTGTTGATTTTCCAGTAGTAACAACATCCTCAGCTATTATTATTTTAGCTCCAGGCTTAACTTCAAACCCTCTTCTAAGCTCCATTACTCCATCTTTTCTTTCAGTAAAAACAGTCTCTTTATTTAATTGTCTTCCTAATTCATAAGAAACTATAACTCCACCCATTGCAGGACCTACTACTAAATCTATATCTAAATCTTTTATTTGATCAACCACTGTACTTAATACTTGTCCTGCATATTGAGGAAATCTCAATACTTTTGCACATTGTATATATCTATTACTGTGCTTTCCTGAAGATAATAAGAAGTGTCCTTCTAATAATGCATCACTTTTCTTTAATATTTCTACTACGTCTACTTTACTCATATTTATGTCCTCCTAAATTTTCATATGTCTATTTTAATTATTATAGTATTCATCTAATTTCATCTAAACTTTTTATACCTTCTTTTTTCATAAATTCTTCTATTCCATCTATTGTTTCAAGACCAATTTTAGGATTTACGAAGTTTGTAGTGCCAACTTGAATACACGTTGCACCAACCATTATAAACTCTATTGAATCTTTGGTTGTAGTTATTCCGCCCATTCCCATAACTGGTACACTTACACTTTTACATACCTTAGCCATACCAACTATATCCTCTGCATTAGGTTATAATTTAACTACTATAGAAATATACTGCTCTTTCATCATAATCTACATCTATTTCATTTACTAAAAAACCACCTCTAAAAATAGGTGGCTTTAATCTCATATTATAAAACTCTCTTAGCTGTAACAAATCTTGAACTATAGTAAGATGAGTTTATACTTGTTACACTAACTGTTTTTCCTGATGAAGGCGAATGTATCATATTTCCTCCACCTACGTATATACCAACGTGGCTAACTCCTTTACCACTAGTATTGAAGAACACTAAATCTCCTGGTTGTAAGTTTGACTTACTTACAGTGCTTCCATATCCTGACTGAGCACTAGATGTTCTTGGTAGACTTACTCCAGCTGCATTTCTAAATACATAAGATGTGAATCCAGAACAGTCAAATGAATTTGGCCCTTCTGCTCCCCAAACATATGGAGCTCCTATTTTAGAGTAAGCTAAGTTTAAAACCTCTTGTACAGATGATGTACTTGATGCTGGCGGATTATATGAACTATTATTATCTTGTACAGGTTTTTGAGTTTGTCCATTACTGCTATGTGTAGAGTTATTAGAACTTGATGAATTTGTAGAGTTATTAGAACTCAATGAACGTGTTGAAGATTGAGTTTCATTACTTTGATCGTTAGAAGTCTGAGTTTCACTAACAACAACTGGCTCTTCCACTGGCTCTTCCTCTTCTATAACAGGAGCTTCTTCAGATACATATAATGATCTTATATATCCTTCGTCTTCACCATTTTTAACCTTCATCCATTTTTCATTAGCTTCTAATACTTTTACTGTAGAACCTATCTCTAACTCTTTTATTACCTCAGAATCAGTATTTGATTCCTTTCTAAAGTTTACCTTTTCTCCTGTAACGTATCCGATAGATTCTGTTATATCTACGTATCTAGAAGCTAACCATCCTTCTCCATCTACTAAAGAAACCTTAACCCATTCTCCTTGAATTCCTATAACTTTAAATTCATCTCCTGCGTAAGCAACAGTTTTAACATCTCCACCATTTCTTATCTTTACAGCAACTCCATCTTTAACAACTGCTGTTTTATATTTAGTTTCTTGGTATTCTCCTAAATCTAAAGTCCTATCCGGATTTTTATCATTTTCGTTGTTATTTTCTACTTGATCTGCGTTTGCTACTGTGTTCATTGATAATGCCATTAATGATGCAAACATTGGTACTAATATTTTTCTCTTCATAATATTTCTCCCTCCAAAAATTAACCATAAATAATATCCTTATGTGTTATTTTTATAGGTGCTATTATCATTTAGGATAAAATACTAATACACAAGATTTTTGTAAATTTTTTAAAGTATGTAACATTTTTTGTAACTTTTTTGTAATCTATTTTTTTAATTTATATAGTATTCTTATATTAACAAATTAAATGAATATTTTTAATAATAATTTTTAAATTTACATCTTGCATAAATATAATATTTGTAATTAATTAAATTAATTATTTTATCCAATGTATCACCTAAAAATACATTCTATAATTAATATTATATATCAATTATACATATAAGTAAAGATGTTTATCTTTCTTAAGTCATTTAGTAGCATAAATTCAACATTTATGTGATTTTTTTATGTCTAAAATTAATTCATTTTAAAATAGAAAATACTCTTAATATTATAAAATAATTTAATAAAATAAATTTATTCTAAAAGCCTATTAAAAATAACTTTAAATTCTGCTTCCTATATCTATTAAATATAGTTTCTATTCATAATGCATATTTTTTTAATCAATTATAGGCAAATAATATCCTTTAAATTTAGAAAAGATGATATTTGTTAATATGAAGATTCTTTATTTACTAATTGTAATATCACTTTTAAAATTTATAATTATAAAAATTTTTGTTACTTTTAGTAAAACAACTACTCTGTAATAATAAATATTTATCATATGTTCAACAAATTAATTGTAAATAATTATCTTTTTTGCTATAATTATATTAAATTTATGACAAGGGGGATTTTACAATGGCTTACATGATAAACGATGCTTGTATAAGCTGTGGTGCTTGCGAAGCTGAATGTCCAGTTGAATGTATATCTTCAGGAGATGAGAGATACGTTATAGATGCAAACACTTGTATAGAATGTGGTGCTTGTGCTGGAGTTTGTCCAGTTGATGCTCCTCAACCAGAATAATAAAAATAAAAAGCTATCTTAGATGTAAATGTCTACATAAAGATAGCTTTTTTATTTATTCATTTTCTTTCATTAAATATGATAATGTAAATAAACTCTCTGTTAAGTTTACATTTTCCACTATCACATCTTTAGGAACTTCTAAATCTATAGGTGCAAAATTCCAAATACCTTTTACCCCTGCATTTACTAATCTATCAACAATATCTTGTGCTCCATTTTTAGGTATACATAATATTGCTATATCTATATTATTCCCTTCAACAAAAGATTCTAAGTTCTCTGAGTCTAATACTTCAAAGTCCCTTATTTTTAATCCGATCATTTTAGGGTTAGCATCAAATAATGCTTTAATTTCAAAGCCTGCTTTTCTAAATCCAGCATAATTAGCTATAGCTTGACCAAGGTTTCCAGCTCCTATAAGTACTGAATTGTATATTTTGTTAAGCCCTAATATATTTCCAATTTCATTGTGTAGGGCTTCTACATTATACCCATATCCTTGTTGCCCAAACCCGCCAAAATTATTTAAATCTTGTCTGATTTGAGATGCTGTAAATCCTATTATATCACTTAATTCTTTAGAAGATATTCTTTGAACATCTTTATCTAATAAATCTCCTAAGTATCTATGGTATTTAGGTAATCTTCTTATTACTGCCATAGATATATTTTTTTCTGCCATATGCTCACTTCCTGATAGTTAATTTTTAATATTTTTTTATGTTTCCCAAAACAAAAAATATATATCCTTGATTATATTATACCAAAACATTATAATTTTAGGTAGTTTAAGGAGGTAGAAATTTATGATTGTTTTGTCATGTAATAACTTAAATAAAAGTTTTGGAATAGATTCTATATTAGAAAACGTAAATTTCACAGTAAATGAGTACGATAAAATCGGTATAATTGGAGTTAATGGTACGGGAAAAACTACTTTATTTAAAGTAATTTCTGGAATATATGGTTATGATAGCGGAGATATATATACTTCTAAAGATTGTGAAATTGGATATTTAGAGCAAAATACAAATTTCCATTCTGAAAATACAATCCTTGAAGAAGTTCTTGATGTTTTTAAAGATGTAATAGATATGGAAAAATATCTAAGAGATTTAGAACACAAAATTTCTGAAGAAAGCTCTAATACAAGCTCTACTACTCTAGAAAAACTTATGAACGAATATTCTAATAAGTTAGAAGCATTCTCTGATATGAATGGGTACGGATATAAATCAGAAGCTAAGGGTGTCTTAAAAGGATTAGGTTTTAGCGATGAAGATATGAATAAACCTATTAGTATTCTTTCTGGAGGGGAGAAAACTAGAGTTTTATTAGGTAAACTTCTTTTAAAGAAGCCTACTTTACTTCTATTGGATGAGCCTACTAACCACCTTGATTCGGAAGCTATAGAATGGTTAGAGGTTTTCTTAAAGCAATATAAGGGGACTGTAATTTTGATTTCACATGATAGATATTTCTTAGATCAAGTTGTAAATAGAATTTTCGAAATTCATAATAAAAAATTAAAAACTTACAACGGTAATTATTCTGATTTTATTGAAGCTTCGGCTATAGAAAAAGAATTAGAATTAAAAAAATTTGAAGATCAACAAAAAGATATAAAGAAACAGGAAGAATCAATAGAAAGACTTAAAGCTTTTGGACGAGAAAAGCATTTAAAAAGAGCTAGAAGTAAAGAAAAGGCTTTAGCAAAAGTTGATGTATTGGATAAACCTGAAATTTATAGAAAAAAAGCTCAAATAGAGTTTAATCCTTCTGTTACTAGTGGAAATGATGTTTTACAATTAAGAGATGTATCTATGGGATATGGAGAAAGAATTTTATTTAAAGACCTTAATTTAGATATATACCGTGGGGAAAAGGTTGCCCTTATAGGTGCTAATGGTATTGGAAAATCAACTTTATTTAAGATAATTATGAATGAAATTACTCCTTTATCTGGAAATATAAAATTTGGAACTAATGTTAATGTATCTTATTTCCACCAAGAACAAAAAACTCTAAATCTAGATAATACTATTATTGATGAGATTTGGGAAGATAACAATCAATTAACTCAAACCGTTTTAAGAAGTATGTTAGGTGCATTTTTATTTGAAGGTGAAGAGGTCTTTAAAAAAATATCAACTTTAAGTGGTGGTGAAAGAGCCAGAGTAGCTATACTTAAACTTATTTTGTCTAATGCAAACTTATTATTGCTAGACGAACCTACAAATCACTTAGATATAGACTCTAAAGAAGTTCTCGAAAAAGCCCTATCTAATTATACAGGAACTATATTTACAATCTCCCATGATAGATATTTCCTAAATACTGTTGTAGATAAAGTATTAGTTTTAGATGAGAACGGAATTACTGAATATCTTGGAAATTATGATTACTATGTAGAAAAGAAAAAACAAGTTCAAGAAATGAATACTATTGAAATAGTAGAGAAAAAAACAAAAACTCAACTTAAAGAAGAAAAAAGAAAAGAAAGAGAACAAAGAGAAGCCGAGAAAAAGAATAGAGTGAAACGTCAAAATATCGAAAAAGATATAGAAGAAACCGAAGCTAAGATAGAAGAGATGGATGTTCTTTTATGCAAAGAAGAAGTTTACTCTAATCCCGAAAAGTCTAAAGATGTTAGCCAAAAAAAATCTATTCTAGAGGAAAAACTATCATTACTTTATGAGGAATGGGAGTCTCTAATGTAGAAATCTTGGAATAATAATTTTAAATTATTATTCCAAGGTTCTTTTTTTAAATTACAATCTTTATATATCACTATTATGTTATGATTTATATCATAAAAATTTATACAAAGAGGTGATTAAATGGAAGGATTATTTTCATTAAGTGATAATAATAAAAAATTTTATAAATTGCTTATTTCCTTATGTATCCCAATAATAGTACAGCAACTTATATCTACATCAGTGAATATAATAGATACAGTTATGATAAGTAGTTTAGGAGAAGCACCTGTAGCTTCAATAGGTGTTGCAAATCAATATTTCTTTTTATTTAATATGGCATTATCAGGAATAGTTGGTGGTTCAGGAGTATTTATATCTCAATTTTATGGAAAAAATGATATAAGTAATATAAAAAAGACTACTAGCTTCACGGCTTTATTATCAGTTGGACTTAGTATTATATTTGTATTTATAGCAACAATATTCACCACTAATATTATAAATATATTTTCTAAAGACCCTGAAGTTGTTAGGCTTTGCAAAGAGTATTTTAATATAATAGTATTTTGCTATCCACTTATAGCAATTAGTACTGTATTTAGTATGGGTTCTAGAAGTGTTAGAAATCCAAAACTTGGAATGATATGTAGTTCAATAGCTTTAGTTGTTAATATTGTATTAAACTACTGCTTAATTTTTGGCAAATTTGGATTTCCTACTTTAGGAGTCAAAGGTGCTGCCTTAGCTACTGTAATAGCTAGAATGGTTGAATTTGCTTTAATAATTAGCTATGTATATTTTATAAAAAAGGATTATGTGTTAAAGTTTACTTGGAAGAATTTTAAACTTATAGACAAAGATTTCGTGAATACTTTTATATCTAAAAGCCTACCTATATTTATAAATGATACTATATGGGCAATTGGTACAATTTTATATTCTGTGGCTTATTCAAAGGCTGGTACTTCTGCAATAGCTGCTAGCCAAATAGCTACAAGTACAGGTAATTTCTTTATTATAACTTCTGTTTGTGTCGGTATTGGTGCATCTATTATGTTAGGTAATGAACTAGGAGCTGATAGAATAGATACTGCTATAACTTATGCTAAAAAGTTCTCTATATTAGTAGTTATAGTAGGACTAATTTGTGGTGGATTATTAATATTAAATATCCCTATGTTATTAAAAATGTTCAGTGTATCAAGTGATTTAGCACCTGATATGACAAAGATATTCTTTATAATGGGTGTAATGTTAGCTCTAAAGGCATTTAATACTCTTATTGTGATAGGTATATTAAGAAGCGGAGGAGATACAAAGTATTCTTTATATCTAGAGTTAGGATGTATGTGGATTGCTTCTATTCCACTTACTTTTATAGCCGCTATTAAAGGTGCTCCTATATATATTATAGTTCTTCTTAGTTATTCTGAAGAAATAGCTAAATTTATATTTGGTGTACCTAGAGTATTATCTAAAAAATGGGCTAATAATATAGTTAAAGAAATAAATTAAAAATATTAAATAAAGGGGCTGTCACATTAAGAGTAAATAATACAATATATAGTTATGCATAATTTGAATTAGCACAACATATTGTATATAATTTTTTTAGTGCGACAGCCCCTTTATAATTCTTATTTAATATACTAATTATATTTTTACGATATATTTAAACTTTTATTTTCCAAATACGATTTTAAGAATATTAAGTATTTCTGTAACTACTTCAATATTAGATTTCATATTTTCTTTAGTAACAATAAAATCTGCTGTAACATCGGTTGCTACCTCAGTTATATCTTTCATATTTTCACTAACATCATTGAAATTAGATATCACTTCTGGTAATTTTGTTAAAGATTCCCTTATAGTATTTTTATTACCTACTACTAAATCATTAGAGTTTTTTATAAGTTTATTAAAATTAACTAAAGTTACTATTAAGTATATTAAAGCTACACATCCTAATATAGCTAATATAAAATATATTATATTCAAATCTATGTACACTTTAAGCATCTACAGTTTCTACTTCAGTATTTTCTATTAGTTTTAGTGGCTCTATTTCAACTATCTCACTTTCACTCTTTTCATGTTTTCTTTTATCTAAATACTCTTTTATTTTAACTTTAGACTCTTTTAACTTACTTTTAGTATCTTCTATATTTTCACTTATTTTATTTTTTACTTTATTTGATTTTTCTTTTACATCTTCTATAGTTTCTTTTCCTGATTTAGGTGCTATTAACACTCCTGCAATTGTTCCAACTACAGCTCCTGTAGCTACACCCGCAGTTGCTATAGCTACTTTTTTCCTTTTATCTGTTTTTATTTTTTTATTTCTTTTCTCTTCTATCTTTTGTAGTAAACTCATATTTTACTCCTCCTAATCCATATTTTACTATTATTATACTATTTTTTTAGATTAATTAATACATTTTTCTTCAATTTTTGACATTTCTATTAACCAAATACCTATTCTTTATATTAAAACTTAATATAAAGAATAGGTTACAAAAAAACTAAAAGGCCTAAGCCCAATTGAATATTAGACTCAGACCTTAATTACTTAATTTTTATTATTTGTAGCGTCTAATTGACACAGTTTAGTTCACATTTAGTATTCCATAAAACCTAAATTTACATCGCTCCTATAAATGTTCCTATTATATATATTACTAACAATGTGAAGCTTATTTTTGCCATATCCTTAAATTAGGAACAGCATTTAAACTCATATCATCTCTTCTTCCATTCATATAACTATAGTACCCTGCACAACCTATCATTGCTGCATTATCAGTACATAAAACTGGTGATGGATACTTTATATCTATATTATTTTCTTTTCCTAATTCAGTAAGTTTATCTCTAAGTGCCGAATTACATGCAACTCCTCCAGCAAGTGTTATAGTATTATAACCTTTTTCCTTAGCTGCTTTTATAGTTTTTTGAGATAATACTTCAACAACTGCTTCTTGGAAAGATGCACACACATCTTCAACAACTATTTCTTCATTTTTCATTTTCTTAGCATTTAAGTAGTTTAAAACTGATGATTTTAATCCACTAAAGCTAAAATCATATCCTTCATCTAAATACGCTCTTGGGAAGTCTATCGCTTTTTTATTCCCTTCCTTAGCTAGTTTATCAACTATAGGTCCACCTGGATATCCAAGACCCATAGCTCTAGCTATTTTATCAAAGGCTTCTCCAGATGCATCATCTCTTGTTCTACCTAATATTTCATACTCTCCGTAATCTTTAACTTCTACTAAATGAGTATGCCCCCCAGATACTATTAATGTTATAAATGGTGGCTTTAAATCTTTATGCTCTATATAATTTGCACTTACATGTCCTTCTATATGATTTACTCCAACTAAAGGCTTATTTAAGGTAAATGCCAGTGCTTTAGCATGTGATAATCCAACTAATAATGCACCAACAAGACCTGGTCCATAAGTTACTGCTATATGGTCTATGTCATTTAATGTGATATTAGCTTTATCTAAAGCTTCTTGTAACACTATATCTATATTTTCTATATGTTTTCTTGATGCAACTTCTGGTACTACTCCTCCAAATTTTTTATGTAAATCAACTTGAGTATTTATTATATTTGATAAAACTTCTCTTCCATTTTTTAAAACTGCAACAGATGTTTCATCGCAACTACTTTCAACGGCTAATGTTATTATATCTTTCATGTTTACACCACCTTTATATCATTCCACATTATCATAGCATCTTCTTTATTGTCGCTATAATATTCTTTTCTTATTCCAGCTAGCTTAAATCCATATTTTTTATAAAGATTTTGTGCTACTACATTAGAAACCCTAACTTCTAATGTCATTGATACTATATTATTTTCTCTGCAAAGCTTAACTAAAGCTTGTACTAATTTATCTCCGATTTTTCTTCCTCTATAATTACTGTGAACAGCTACATTAGTAATATGACCTTCATCCATCACGAACCATATACCAACATATCCAACAACTTTTCCATCTAATTTAGCTACTAAATATCTTGCTACATCATTGTTCAGTTCTTTTTTAAACGCATCTTTAGACCAATGATGTTCAAAACAATTTTTTTCAACTTCAAAAACTCCATCAATATCTTTAGATGTCATTTGTTCTATTACTATATTATTTTCCATCATTTAACCTCTTCACTTTTTCATCATATTGAGCTTCTGCTTGAGACTTTCTTATGTATAATGGATTTATGTTGTAACAATCATAAACATCTATATTATTGTTGTATTTATCTATTGCTATTGAACATAAGCTACTAGCCTTACTTACATTATGAGATGGTGCTGGTATATGTATATTAGCTATACATTTAAGTTTATCTTCATATTTATATACAGCTTCTCCAACTATAATCCAATCTTCATTAGTATTTTTTAATTCTTCTATAAGTTCATCTATTTCAATTACATCTACACTTTTTAATTCAACTAACCTATTATTTTCAAATTTATATTGTCCCATATAAACTTGAGTTCTTTGAGCATCTAGTATAGAGCATATTTTTTTATCACATAAATTCATATTTCCTGCTAACAATTCAACTGAATTTATTCCTACTATAGGTAGATTATTTACATGTGCTATAGCTTTAGCAGTAGCCATAGCTATTCTTAATCCTGTAAATGACCCAGGTCCTTCACATACTGCTATTAAGTCTATTTCATTTATATTTAAATCACTTATATTTAACATATTCTCTATCATTGGCATAAGCTTTTGAGAATGTGTTTTTTTAGTATTTATTGTATATTCACATATTAACTTATTATCTTCTATAACAGCTACACTTGTAGCTAATGAAGATGTATCTATACCTAAAACCTTCATTATTTTGTCAGCTCCTCAACTATTTTTTCGTATTTTTCTCCAACTGGATTTAATATCATTTCTCTAGACATATCTTTATATTTTAACTCTATATATAAATACTCATCTGGAAGTATATCTTCTATCAAGTTTGCCCATTCTATGATGCATACACCTTCACCATTTATATAATCATCATATCCTATATCATACATTTCATCACTACTACCAATTCTATATACATCAAAATGATATAAAGGCATTTTTCCTTCATATTCATTCACTATTGTAAATGTCGGGCTCGTTATGTAATCATCTACTTCTAGTGCTTTAGCAAGACTTTGAGTCATTGTAGTTTTTCCTGCACCTAAATCTCCGATTAAGCATATTACACTTCCCGGTGTAAGTAAATTCCCTAATTTATATCCGATTTCTTTAGTTTTATTTTCATCTTCTAAATATATTTTAATCATTATTTTCATCTCCATTAAATTACGAGTCTTCTTTAATATAATTATCAACTAGATATTATTATAGTATAACATTTTATTATTATAAAGTATTTCTAATTTGTGTATATCTTATTGTTGACTTTTTAATATAAATTCAATATATATGTTTTAATTAAAATACTTCATTAAGTAAAATTATTATTTTGTATTGTTCAAAAGTACCATAAATAATAAAAGTATTTTATAATGTAGAATTATTCTTAGAATATATATACTATTAAATTAAGAGTATACGTTAAATGAAACCATAAAGGTTTTTAAGGATATTGATATATATTTAAAAACCTTTTTTATTTTCTCTATATTCCTAACCCCTTTTTAAATAAAAATTTATGTCTATAGTATATCTATAGGCTATTTCTTTTTTTAAATTATCTGAGCTATGTATCATAGAGAAACTTTATTTCTCCGATGATATATGCTTGCTACTGTTAATTATATATTTCTAAAAATTTTTATTAAACTATGCATATAATTCCACTTATGTGACCATACTTAAGATACAAGGGATATTTACTCCCCCAAATTAAAATATTCCTTATTCCCCCTAAAGCACTTACTATCGGAAAGTAAGTGCTTTTAAATTTATATTTATATATATTATCCTTAAAAAATTTCATATCATAATTTCCTTGTACGTAAAAAAAAGCATCTAAATTATAGATGCTTAATTATTCTTTTAATATATTTTTTATAAATTTTATTGATTCTTAACATAGTGCAATTAAAATTAAAACAAAACTTATTGTATTATTAAATGATATATCTATTAATGGATTGAACTCCATTTAATCGCTTCCATATAAACATTAGTATTTTATGTTCTAGTATATTTAAAATTTTTTAACTTATTTAAAACGTATTTTCTTAACGCTGTCCTTATATTAAAATTAGGTTTTTCTAATTTTAATATAAATATATATTGAGAATATTTCTAATAATATATTTGAGAACATAATACAATTGGCAAATACTATATATGAATTTTCATTTTCAAATAGCTGATATTACCAATTAGACCTTAATAATTCATCAATATACCCAACAAATAATCTTGATAATATAAAAGTAATAATTACAGAAAATACACCTATAATTATCATTTTAATACTAATCTTTATTTTTCCTTGATTCATTTATTTTATGCCATCCCCTTTTACTTTATTTTAAAAAATATAATAATTATGACCTTATTATTTTATAATATTTTATTTATAATTTTGTCACAGATTTAAAAGCTTTCTAATCCACTTATAATTAAGAAAAGAACTCTAAATATTTAGGGTTCTTTTCTTATCAACGGACGAAGTTTTTGGTAACATGATATATTTCAATTGCATGTCGATTAATCGAAGTAAATTTTTTATTTATTGTTGTTACATAGCATTTGTAATTACTTTTACAATATCGTTAAAAACTTCTAGATACATTTTTGGATTTTCTAAAGTCCTTTTTTATATTTTAGATTTATTAATTTTATTTTTCTCTAAAAAGTGTACTAATCTGTATTTTTTTTAATTTTCTAAAGGCATTAAATGAAGAAATATATATTATGAAATATATATTTATCTTTATATCCAATACTTTTATAAATTGCTATATCAAAAAATTTGTCATTTATAGATTGTTTTAATAAAATATTTATTAATATAAATGTAAGTAGAATTATTAATAAAATAAGTGAATTAATTATATGTTTTACAGTAGTTATCATTTCATAATCTCCATATATATTTTTTTTATTTATATAAATGCTGTTAATACTCTCATTTAAAATTATAGATGTATTGAATAAAATATTAATTAAAGATATAAAGATAGTCATTATAATAATATATATCTTTATTTTGGATTTATCTCTTTTAATATTCAATAATGATAAATTTATTATATTTTTCATATACTATTCCCTATAATTAATATTTACTTCTTATAGAGCATATTGGATCTAAATTTGTTATATATGAAATACTTTTTAAGTTTGATAATATAACACTAAAAATCATTATAAAAATTCCAATTATAATAGAAATAAAATTAATTTCAAAGTTAAGATCACTCATATATATACTTAAATAGTTTTTTACTATAGTATTTAATAATAAGAATATAAACTTACAAACAACTAATCCTATAAATAAACTAAATATATTTATAATTGTAGATTCATAAATGATTATCTTTTTTAATTGTCTATTTTTATATCCAAAAGCTTTTAACATTCCTAATTCACTTTGTCTCTTCTTTAAATCATTTACATTGTTTAGAGATATATTAATTATAGATATTATAAATATAACAATAGAAATAATAGTACCTATATAAATGATTGTTTTATATAACTCATTTAATAAACCTACAGTTGATTTTGGAAATGCATCTATTCCTTCTCCTCTTAATTTATTTACTACATTTTTAACAGACGTATGATTATCTACTAGAGCTATCAATGTTTTAAAATTATTAGAATTATCTATATAATGTTCATCAATCATATTGTTGTACTTTTCATTAATTATTTTTAGATCATTATAGGGTATATACACATCACTCGGAAAGTCGTTATTATTTATTGAATCATAAACCCCTATTACTTTGAAACTATACTCAAAACCTGATAGTTCATCTATTGGATTTTTAAATTCTATAGTCATAGTTTTTCCTAAAAAATCTTTTCCATCTAAATAATTTATACTTTCTTTTTTAAATTCAACTTGATTAGTTCCAGTTGGATCGAAATTTTTAGGTATTATACCAACATTTTGATCATTATTATTAAAAAGATTTCCTTCAATTATATCTGGCATTTTTTGTTCAAATCCAGATATTAAAGATATAGCATTATTGTTATTATTATTAAAAAGTTCTTTAGAATTTTTTATATCTCCTGCAATTGGCGGCTCATATTCATAAAATTCAACTATTGAACTGTCATTTTTTAATAAATTATTTATTTTATTTTCAATATTTATATTTTGAACAGCGCTATAATCTATCATTATGGTCCTATGTTCAATAGTATTTAGTATAGAATTTTTTATGAAATCATTTAAAGAACCCGATAGTGATGTAGTTAAAATAAATAATATAAATGAAAAAAGAGTAATAGAAAAAATCTTAAGAGTATTTTTTTTATTACGAACTATGTTTTTTATAGAGATATTTATATAGTTTTTTAATATCATAATATAAATTCCTCCAATTTACCATTTCTTAAATAAAAAGCTTTATCTGAATATTCCAATAAATTTTCATTATGAGTAACCATTACAATAGATTTCCCAATACTGGATAGGTATTGGAAATATTTCATAACTTTTTGCTCATTTTCTTTATCTAAATTTCCAGTAGGTTCATCTGCAACTATTATTGAGGCATCATTAGCTATTGCACGTGCTATGGCTACTCTTTGTTGTTCTCCACCTGAAAGTTCATTTGGAAAACTATTATATTTATCTTCTAAACCAAAGATTCTAAGTAGTTCTATAGACTTATTTTTTAAATCTATATTTTTGTATAGGCTATTTATATACATTGGAATAGTTACATTTTCATATGCTTTTAATTTAGGATTTAAAAAAAATCCTTGAAATACAAAGCCTAACTCTTTCATACGTATGTCTGCTTTATCATTATCATTTAAATTTTTAATAACTTTACCTTTGATAGATATATTTCCAGAATTAGGTGTATCTAGAAGTCCTATTATATTCAACAATGTCGATTTACCTGCTCCAGATTTTCCTAAAATCATATAAATATTAGAACTTTCTATATCTAAATTAATATTATCTAAAATAATTTTATCTTTATAATATTTATTTATATTTCTTAATGATATGTTTATCATTTTCTATCTCCTTATTAAAAAAATATGTACCTATAATGATTTATAGTTACATATTTTAATTTTGTATTATTTAACATACATTTTTACAGGATCACATTTAAACCAATCTATATGATCCCAATTTCCTATTGTGCTAGCTCTATTATCAAATACATATCTATACGTTCCTGCACTTTGATTTGTAAAAGAAGCTGAATATGTTTTTCCAACATTATGTAAATCAATTTTTTTGCTCCCTAAAGAAGTTGCTCCACCTAATTTAGATTTTTGTAAAGTTACTTTACAATAATTTGGCAAGCCTGAATTTGGTGAAGATTTTTCTATTACTGTCATACTTATTGTATGTAGTCCCGCAGGATAAGACCTATAATCACCATTTACTAACTGATTCCCCATACTTAACGATGATTTATGAGGACTACTTGAAGTCCCACTTGTTTTTGCCTTTTCTGAAGGCATACTGATTTCTCCCTCCCCTATAGGTATAAATCTTTCTATACCTTCTATATCATCTGCAAATGAGGTAGTACCCATAACTCCTATAGTTGATACAGAAATTAAACAAGATATAATAAATGATTTAAAATTTTTAGACATAAATTTCATCCTTATATCATATATTAGTATTTAAATTTTAAATTGGAATAAATTCCCTTTTTAGTATATCATAATATATATCTATGCGTAAATTTATTGTTAAATGGAGTTATTTGGATATTATTGTAAGTGAGATTGCAAATTGAACAAAATGGAGGGACTGACATGCGTGTAAAAAATCCATATCTTCTTATAACTCTAAACCCCTTCTGATGTATATGTTGTGTTAATTTACATATAAATTCTAAGACATCTATAGTTACAGTTATCTTCTTTTTAGTTTTCTTATTTTCATACCAGAATGTAACTGATTTATCATTATATCTACTTACTCTATATTCAACGATAGCTGGTCTTGCTAGATATCTACCTATATATTTTGTAGCTTGTTTTATATTAGTTAAATCTATTTCTGCATCTAAATAAAAACCTTCATTATATTTTTTGTATAACTTATTTACCAATCTTTTAGTCCTTATATCTGTAAAATTCTTTTTATTATATCTAACACTAATTGCTGCCAAAACTTTCTCATAAATTTATAGTATATATGGGATACTTTCTTAAACCACTTGTTATTTTTACCTATTCCACCTTCGGTAAATAATGCATGTATATGTGGATTCGATTTTAAATCAGATTCAAAAGTATGAACTACAGCTATTAATCCTACTTCATAACTCACTTTTACTTTATTTTGATAATAACTTGATACCACTCCATATACAGCATCTTGTAAGTCTTTTAATCGCTCTCGCTTTTGGTAAAAGTAGTTTCTTAATTCTTCTGGTATTGTAAATACAGCATGTCTATGAGTTACATTTAACATATTATCTATTTGCTTATCTAACCATTTTAAAGAATACAATCTTGCACATTTACTACAAAACTTAGTTTTACATGTGAGTCCATGAATATACTCTTCTTTGCATTCTAAACATTTATGCTTAATATATCCATTTCCTATATTTTCACAATTTTTAAGGCATCATAATCCCCTTGTAATTAAAAAATACCAAGTACTTATAAAAGCACTTGGTATGTCATTACTTAACTTTATTTAAAACTTTTTCAGTTTTTTTATACATCGGTAATGTTAACAAAGACATTAACCCTGACTTTAATATATTAAATGGAGCTATCATCCATATTACAAAACTCATTTTACTATCTATAGCTGGATTTATAGTTGCCCCCATAGAAACTACTACATCTATTGACCATCCTATTTTTGCATAGAAAGGTAATATTATAAAATAGTTTGCTATACATCCTACTACTGTCATCACTATAATTCCACCTACAAGACCTACAATAACTCCTGAAACATTTCTTTTTTTAGAATATATATATGAAACCATAAAAACAAAAGATCCACCTATTAAGAAGTTAGCAAATTCTCCAACTCCACCTGTAGTTGACATTCCAGTTATAAATTGAAGTAAATTTTTAAGAAATACTATAGTAACTCCTGCCATAGGCCCCAATGCTATTCCACCTAATAATGCTGTTAAATCTGATATATCTATTTTTAGAAATTCAGGAAATAACATAGGTAATGGAACTGATATAAACATAAGTATATATCCAATTGCTGAAAGTATTGATATTTTTACTAATGCTGATACTGTTAAAAATTTAGTACTTTTCATAGTTTGTTGCACTTTGTACTCCTCCTAATTTTCATATATTAGGGAAAAATAAAAGCTCGAAGAGATACTTCTTCGAGCTTATTTTTTGAGTACAAGTTATATAATATACATAAAAATGTATAGAAATATACATTACAAAAAATTAACTTTTCTTCTCTCATCCAGACTATACTGTCGGCTTTGGAATTTCACCAAATCATGCTACACAAGTAGCTCGCGGGCTATACCGCCGGTAGGGAATTTCACCCTGCCCCGAAGTTCTTTCTTGCTGTTTAATTTTCCTTATCTATATAGTAATAAAGTAATCAAAAGTTTTCAATAAAAATTTTGCCTAACTTAAAATATGTATTAATAAAACACTTCATATAACCAAAATATATCCTTAATCTCACTTTAAGAAACATTTTAATAAAGTATCTCGTATACATCCATAATTCAAAAAATTATTTTTCGTATACAACTTTTCCATCTATTATAGTAACTAATACGTTACTTTGTAATTCAAATGGGTCATTATCCCATATAACTATATCTGCATCTTTACCAACTTCTATAGAGCCAACTCTTTCATCTATACCTAGAGTTTTAGCTGGATTTATAGTTATTGCTTCTAGTGCTTTTTCTTTTTTCATCCCATGCTTTACAGCTATCCCTGCACATACAGGTAAATATTGAACTGGTATTACTGGATGGTCTGTCATTAAAGATACTTGTATCCCTTCATTTGAAAGTATACCAGGAGTATCAAAAGTTAAATTTCTTAATTCTATTTTAGATCTTTCCGATAAAGATGGTCCAACAACTACTGGATACCCTTCTTCTGCAAGTTCATCAGCTATTAAATGACCTTCTGTACAGTGATCTAATGTAAGTTTTATATCAAATTCTTTTGCTATTCTTATAGCTGTAAAAATATCATCAGCTCTATGTGCATGAACTTTAAAAGGTATCTCTCCTCTTAAAACAGGTAATAAACATTCCATTTTCATATCATATTCTGGTTTGTCATGATCTTCATGTTCCATGTATAACTCAATTTGCTCTAGATACTCTTCAGCTTTCTTTAAGTATTCTCTTAAAAGAGCTGCTATTGCCATCCTTGTTTGTGGCATTTTTTCATCTCTACCATAACAAGATTTTGGATTTTCTCCAAAAGCTATTTTTGATGCAACAGGATTTTTTATAACCATTTTATCTATTCTTTTTCCATATGTTTTTATAGCTATACATTCTCCACCCATTACATTTGCACTTCCAGGTGTAGTACACACTGATGTAATTCCACCTTCTCTAGCTTCTTTAAATGTATTATCCATAGGATTTATACCATCTATAGGATTAAGGTGTGGTGTTATAGGATCTGTTTCTTCGTTTCCATCAGCACCTTCAAATCCCATACCATCTTCCCATAGTCCTAAATGAGTATGTGCATCTATAAATCCAGGGAAAACTAATTTACCTTCTGCATCTATTACTTTAGCATCTTGAGGTATTTCTAAGCTTTCTCCTATTTCTTTTATCTTTTTATCTTCTATTAAAATATTACCTTTTATTATTCCATTGGTAATTGTATTAATTGTTCCATTTTTTATAAATATCATCTTAATCTCCTCTGCTTTAGCTACATTTTCATAGATAAAGCTACTCTCTTTTTATTCATATCAACTCCTATGACTTTTACATCAACTATATCTCCTACTGTAACAACAGTCATAGGGTCTTTTACATATCCCTTACTCATTTCAGATTTGTGTACTAATCCATCATTTTTTATTCCAATGTCAACAAATGCACCAAAGTCAACTACATTTCTTACAGTTCCTTTTAATATCATTCCTTCTTTAATGTCTTCTATTTTTAATACATCTGTTCTTAATATTGGCTTTATGCCTTCTTCCCTAGGGTCTCTTCCAGGCTTTTTAATTTCAGCTATTATATCTTTTAAAGTAACCTCTCCAACTTCAAGTTTATTACTTAATTCTTTTATACCTATAGCTTCGACTTTAGAATCAATATCATTTATATTTTTATTTTCAACATCAGATAGTGAATATCCAAGCATATCTAACATATTTTTACATATATCATAGCTTTCTGGATGAACTCCAGTATTATCTAAAGGATTTTTAGCCCCTTCAATTCTCATAAATCCTGCACATTGAGTAAATGCTTGTGGTCCAAGTCTTTTTACTTTCTTAATTTGAGCTCTTGAAGTAAAATCTCCATTTTCTTCTCTATAAGCTACTATATTCTTAGCTATAGTTTTACTTATACCTGCTATATGCTCTAATAAAGAATATGATGCTGTATTTAAATCTACTCCAACACTATTTACTGAATCTTCTACAACTCCATCTAATACACCCTCTAATTTCTTTTGGTTTAAGTCATGTTGATATTGACCTACACCTATACTTTTAGGGTCTATTTTTACAAGTTCTGCCAGTGGGTCTTGTAACCTTCTTGCTATAGATATAGCTCCTCTTAAAGATACATTTATATCCGGATGTTCTTCATTTGCAAGCTCTGATGCTGAATAAACTGATGCACCTGCTTCACTAACTATTATGTATTGAACTTCTCTTTCTATCTCTTTTATCATATCTGATACAAACTTTTCTGATTCTCTTGAGGCTGTACCATTTCCTATCGCTATTATATCTATATTGTATTTTTCAATTAATGATTTTAATTCTTTTTTTGATTCTTCTACTTTATTTTGTGGTTCTGTTGGGTAAACAGTTGTAGTATCTAATAATTTACCATTTTTATCAACTACAGCTATCTTACATCCCGTTCTAAATGCAGGGTCAAATCCCATAACAACCTTATCTTTTACTGGTGCTTGAAGTAATAAACTTTTTACATTTTTTCCAAATACACTTATAGCTCTTTCTTGTGCATTTTCAGTAAGAGTATTTCTTATTTCTCTTTCAATTGACGGGAAAATTAATCTTTTGTATGAATCTTCTATCGAACTAACTATTACTTCTTTATTTTTAAAGTTCTTATCATTTACATATTCATTTATTGTATAATTTATTACTTTTTCATTATTAATTTCTACTTTAACTTTTAAAAAATCTTCTTTTTCTCCCCTGTTTATTGCCAATACTCTATGTGGTGCTATAGTCTTTACCGACTCACTATAATCATAGTACATATCATAAACTGATTTTTCTTCACTTGAATTTTTAGTTACTATTATACCTTCATTTAAAGCAAGTTCTCTTATGTATTTTCTTATTTTAGCATCATCAGAAACTATTTCAGCTATTATATCCATAGCTCCTTTTATAGCATATTCTGTTGAATTAACTTCTTTATCTTCACTTATGTATTTTGATGATTCTTCATTTATATTTATTATATTTTTATTTAGTAAATCTAAGGCTAGCTGTTCTAAACCTCTTTCTTTTGCAATAGTTGCTCTAGTTCTTTTCTTTTGTTTATATGGAGCATATATATCCTCTACTTCTTGAAGTGTATTAGCTTTTTCTACATTTACCTTTATTTCAGGCGTAAGTTTTCCCTGTTCTTCTATTATTCTTATAACATCTTCTTTTCTACTTTGAAGATTTCTTAAATATACTAATTTATCGTAAAATGATCTTAAAGTAACATCACTCATTTCTCCAGTCATTTCTTTTCTGTATCTAGCTATAAATGGAATAGTATTGCCCTCATCTATAAGCTTTATTGTATTATTTATTTGTTCATCTCTAATATTAAATTCTTTTTTTAGAATCTCATTTATATTCATAAAACCCACTCTTCTTTCGTTTAAATTTATACTTTTAAATAAGGCTTGAGAATAAAATTCTCAAGCCCCTATTTTAACTATTTTTAGACTTATTCATTTTTAAGTACTCATTTATAAATAAATCTAAGTTTCCATCCATAACACTATCTACATTTCCCATTTCAGCATTAGTTCTATGGTCTTTTACAAGCTTATATGGTTGGAACACATATGATCTTATTTGGCTTCCCCAAGTTATTTGAGAATACTTTCCTTGTATATCCTCAATTTTTTCTTTTTGTTCAAGCTCTTTTAACTCTATAAGTTTAGCCATAAGCATTTTCATAGCAGTGTCTTTATTTTTATGCTGAGATCTTTCGTTTTGACACTGTACAACTACACCTGTAGGTATATGAGTTATTCTTACAGCTGAATCTGTAGTGTTTACATGTTGACCTCCTGCTCCAGATGCTCTATAAGTATCTATTTTTAAGTCAACTGGATTTATATCAATATTTATACTATCATCTAATTCTGGTATTACATCTATAGATGCAAAAGATGTATGTCTTTTTCCAGAAGGATCAAAAGGAGATATCCTAACTATACGATGAACTCCTTTTTCACTTTTTAAATATCCATAAGCGTTAAGTCCTTCTATATGAAGTGTTGCGCTTTTAATTCCTGCTTCTGGATCTGATAATAAATCCAATGTTTTAACTTTATATCCTTTAGCTTCTGCCCATCTTATATACATTCTAAGTAACATTTGAGCCCAATCTTGAGCGTCAAGTCCACCCGTTCCTGCATTTATAGATAGTATCGCATTATTCTTGTCATAATCTCCACTTAAAAGAGTTTTTATTCTAACCCTATCAATTTCTTTTTCAAGATTTGATATAGATTTTTCTATTTCTTTTTCTATTGAATCATCACTTTCTTCTAAGCCTATCTCAATCAATACTTCTATCTCTTCTAAAGATTCTTTTAATTGATTGTACTCTTCTACAGTTTCTTTTAAACCTTTGTTTTCTTGTAGAACTTTTTGAGCTAACCCATTATCATTCCAAAAATCTTGATGATTCATTTTCTCTTCATTCTCTTGTATCTTAGTTAGTAATGAAGCAATGTCAAAGAGAATCCCTCAATTCTTCTATATTTGAAGTCATAGACTCCACACTACTTCTATACTCTTGTATATTTAACATTTTGGACCTCCAAAATTATCTTCCACAACACTTTTTATACTTTTTACCACTTCCACATGGACAGTCGTCATTTCTTCCTGCTGTATCTTCTTTTTTAACTGTTTTATTGTCTGCATCTTCATCCACATTAGATGATAAGTGGTCAACATCTATAACTTGCTTTCTTTCAACTGGCTCTTCTATAGTTATATTGAATAAGTATTTTATAGTATCTTCTTTTATATGACTGTTCATTTCATTGAACATGTTGAATCCTTCATCAGTATATGCTATTACAGGGTCTTGTTGACCTATTGCACGAAGACCTATACCTTGACGTAATTGATCCATAGCATCTATATGATCTATCCAATGGCTATCAACTGCTTGAAGAAGTATAACTCTTTCTACTTCTCTCATTCTATCTGAACCTATTCTTTCTTCTTTTCCATTGTATATCTTCATAGCTATTTCAAAAACTTTTTCTATAACTTCTTCTGTTTTAAGGTTTTCTATATCAGAAACTTCTATGCTTCCTCTTGGCATGAATAAATTATACATGTACTCTACGAATCTCTCTGCATCAAATACATCTTGAGAATATGACATAACACCTTCTTCTATTAGAGAATGAATCATATTTTTGATTTGCTCTTGTAAATTTTCCCCTTCAAGAACACGTCTTCTTTCAGTATATATTATTTCTCTTTGCTTATTCATGACATCATCATATTGAAGTACATGCTTTCTTATTCCGAAGTTTCTACCTTCTACTTTCTTTTGTGCACCTTCAATAGATTTAGTTAACATTTTATGCTCTATAGGCATATCTTCCTCAAGACCTATTTTTTCTACTATAGCAGATATTCTCTCACTTCCAAATAGTCTCATAAGGTCATCTTCTAAAGATATATAGAATCTTGAGCTACCTGGGTCTCCTTGACGACCAGCACGTCCTCTTAACTGATTATCAATTCTTCTAGATTCATGTCTTTCTGTACCTATTATAGCAAGACCTCCAGCTTTCATAACTTCTTCTTGCTCAACTTTTGTTTCTTCTTTATATTTTTTATATAATTCTTCATACTTCTCTCTAGCAGCAAATAATTCTTCATTGCCTTCTCTATCTATACCTTCTAAAGAAGCATCTACTCTATTTATTATACTATCATCATATCCTAACTTCTTCATTTCTTTTTTAGTTAAGAATGTTGGGTTACCACCTAGTGCTATATCTGTACCACGACCTGCCATATTAGTTGCTATAGTTACAGCTCCTAATCTACCAGCTTGAGCTATTATTTCAGCTTCTTTATCATGATGTTTAGCATTTAATACTTCATGCTTTATTCCTCTTTTCTTTAATAATTGAGATATTAATTCAGAGTTTTCTATTGATACAGTACCTACAAGTATAGGTTGTTTATTTTTGTGTCTTTTTATTATATCTTCAACTACTGCATTAAATTTACCAACTGAATTTTTATAAACTGCATCTGATAAATCTTCTCTTTGTACTGGTTTATTTGTAGGTATTTGAACTACATCCATTTTATATATAGCTTTAAATTCATCTTCTTCTGTTTTTGCAGTACCAGTCATACCAGAAAGCTTATTATACATTCTGAAGTAATTTTGGAATGTTACAGTAGCTAAAGTTTTAGATTCTCTTTGTATTCTTAAACCTTCTTTAGCCTCTATAGCTTGATGTAATCCTTCTGAATATCTTCTACCAAACATAAGTCTTCCTGTAAATTCATCAACAATTACTATCTCACCATCTTTTACCACGTAATCAACATCTTTTTTCATATTTGTATGAGCTTTTAATGCTTGATTTATATGGTGGTATAATTCCATATGAGCTATATCAGTTATATTTTCAACATTGAAATAAACTTCTGCCTTTTGTATACCTGATTCAGTTAAAGCAACTGATTTTTGTTTTTCATCTATTTCATAATTTTCCGGATTTAATGTTAATATAAATGTATTAGCATCTGAATATAAATGAGTAGATTTATCTCCTGGTCCAGATATTATAAGAGGTGTTCTTGCTTCATCAACAAGTATTGAGTCAACCTCATCCACTATTGCATAGTTTAATTCTCTTTGAACCATTTGTTCTTTATGAATTACCATATTGTCTTTTAAGTAATCAAATCCGTATTCATTGTTTGTTCCATAAGTTATATCACATTGATATTGTGCACGTCTTGTTTGCGGATCTTGACCGTGAACTATTACTCCAACAGTCATTCCTAAAAACTCATATACTTTTTCCATTTGTTCTTTATCACGCTTTGCTAAGTAATCATTTACTGTAACAACATGTACACCCTTACCTGTAAGAGCGTTTAAGTAAACTGGAGCTGTACCAACTAATGTTTTACCCTCTCCTGTTTTCATTTCAGCTATTCTACCTTGGTGAAGAACTATTCCACCTATAAGCTGAACTCTATAATGTCTCATTCCTAATACTCTTTTAGAAGCCTCTCTTATAACTGCAAAAGCTTCTGGTAGTATATCATCTAATGTTTCTCCATTTGCCAATCTATCTTTAAATACATTTGTCATGTCTTTAAGATCTTTGTCTGACATAGATTCAAATTTTGGTTCTAATGAATCTATACTATCAACTATTTTGTTGAATTTTTTTAGCTCTTTTTTATCTGCCATATTAAATAAATTATCTAAAAAACCCATGTTTAAAACCTCTCCTCGTGCATTTATATAATATCTATATATTTTACCATAAAAACACTATATATAATATTATTTGCTCAAAAAAAGCTATCGACAATTAAATTTATCAATAGCTCTTATAATTATTTGTACTGTATTATTCAGATTCTATTAATCCATATCCACCATTTTTACGTCTATATACTATAGATATACCATCTGATTCTGAATTCTTAAACATATAAAAATCATGTTCTGATAAATCCATTTGTAAAACAGCTTCTTCTGGACTCATTGGTTTTACACCAAATTTCTTAGTTCTTTTTATTACTATATCTAAATTATCTTCATTTGAAGAATAATCACTTTCTTCTATATCTTCTATTGCATCAAATCTTACACTTTCATTTGATTGATGTCTATCTTGTAGTCTCTTTTTATATTTTCTTAATTGCTTATTTAATTTATCATATACAACATCTATAGCTGCATATAGATTTTCCTCTATATCTTCTGCTCTTATTATCGGCCCACTTATAGGTATTATTGTAACTTCTACTTTTTGTCTTGATTTTTTAGCACTTACTGTAACCTTTACATCTGTTGCTGGATGAAGGTAGAAATCCAATCTTCCTAATTTCTCTTCTATGGCATTTTTTATTCCATCTGTTAAATCCATTTGTTTTCCAGATATTATTATATTCATAAGAACATCTCCCTTCAGTTATACCAGTATAAAAATTTATACTTTATTTTTTTATATTCTATATATCTGTTATAAAACCCTTTATTTTATTGTTAGCTTTTATAATTTAATATATTCAACTAAATGAAGATTTATTTAATTTAACAATAATGATTAACAATGTGGATTATTATCCACTAATATATTTGTTGATAATGTGGATAAAGTTGTTAATAAGTCCTATTTTCATGTATTTTTAGCTATTTTCAATAATATATATATCCACAAATTTTAACTTTAATTGTTATTAATTTGTGTATTTATGTCAAATTTTAGTATTTAAAATAAATTTCATTCCTCTCATATCGTTAATGATACATTTTCATTTCCACTTCAGATGAGTTAATTGTTCAAAGTACTTTTATCATTAAAAATCTACTAATATTATTTCTACAAGTAGTTTATTAGTAAAAAAAAAGCACCTATAAAAAGGTACTTTTGAATATTTAGCTGACCTGGTTTTTGACCCCACACTCGCCTACTGGAGGGTTCGCTTGGGTTTGCCGCACTACTAGCTCTCTCGATTTTATATCGGTAGGTCTTACTTCTAAGCCGCACCATGATCATCAACCCCATTTTTAGTGTTGACTTACGTGGATCCCTTTGCCTGCGACTGGCTTGGACTTTCAACCACAGACCTAAATATTACTAAATCATTTTAATATTTTAAATAAAATATGTCAATAGTAAATTATACAGTAACATAAAATGTATCTGCTCTAGTTAAAAAAGTAGCCACAAAAACCTTATTTATCCCATTTATTTTTAAAACCTTTGATATTTCATTGACTGTTGAACCTGTTGTAAATATATCATCTACAAGCAAGATATTTTTATTTTTTAGTTCAACGATATTATCTTTTATTACAAATGCATTTTTTAATTCATTAATTCTATCTTCTTTACCTAATTTATATAACCTTCTTGTATTATATTTTCTATCTATATTGTCTATAACAGGTATATCTGTTATCTTACTTAAATCATTAGCTATCTTTTTAGCTTGATTAAATCCTCTTTGTCTTAATCTTTTTTTATGTAATGGAACAAATAATATATAATCAAATTTAATATTTTCTAAATCTAATTTCTCTTTCATTATAGTTGCAATATATTTGCTAAAATAAGTTTTATTATTATATTTTAGTCCAAAAACTATTTTCTTACTAATTTCTGTGTATTCTACACAAGATATTACTTTATCAAAGTAAAATCCCTTATTTAAACAATAAGTACACCCATCTATACTTTGTTCTTCTAAAGAATAATTAATTATAGGCTTACCACATTTAACACATCCGTCTAATATAAAATTTATATTATTAAAGCAACCCTTACACATAGAGTATGTAGTATTTTTACTTATGGAACAATTGCATAATATACAGCTTATATTTTCAGGATATAAAAAGTCTAAAAACACACTAACTAAATTAGTAATTAAATTCAAAAAAATATTTTTTATCATAATTATTTTATCAATAATCCTTCTTCTCTAAATTTATTTAATTTATAGGATAAATTGGAATATCTATCATTAGTTCTATTATTTTTTATCATATATTCTAAGTATTTTACATCTCCAACTAACACAACTAATTTTTTAGCCCTTGTTACAGCTGTATATAATAGATTTCTACTAAGTAACATTGGTGGTGCCCATGTTATAGGTATAACTACTACAGGAAACTCACTTCCTTGACTTTTATGTATAGTAGTACAAAAACTATGATCTAGCTCATCTAATTCAGTATATCCATAGGATACAATTTTTACTTGATCAAATAAGACATAGATTTTTTTATTCTCCTTATCAATATGATAAATATATCCTATATCTCCATTGTATATACCTTCCCCACTATCACTTTTATCTTCGTTCTCCCATTTTTTAGTATAATTATTTTTTATCTGCATAACTTTATCGCCAACTCTAAATATACGCTTTTGAAAATTTTCCTCTACTTTAAATTTCTGAGGTGGATTTAAATATTTTTGTAATTCATTATTTAAGTTTATTACACCTAAATCACCCTTTCTCATAGATGAAAGTATTTGTATATCTTTTAATTTATCTAGTTTATAAAACTTTGGAAGTCTCTCACTTACTAGACCTACAATTTCTTGCATAACCTCTTCATTAGTTCCTTTTCTTAAAAAGAAAAAATCTTTACCTTTACTATTTAAAAATAAGGGCTCTCCTTTATTTATTTTATGAGCATTTACTACTATCATACTCTCCCTAGCCTGTCTAAATATTTCATTTAGTCTAACTACATTTATTACATTTGAATCAATCATGTCTTTTAAAACATTTCCGGCCCCTACTGATGGTAACTGATCACTATCTCCAACTAATATAACTCTTGTTCCTGGCTTTATTGCTCTAAGTAAACTATACATAAGTAAAACGTCTACCATAGATACTTCATCTATAATTATTACATCTGCAGTTATAGGATCTTCCTCATTTTTCATAAACTGAAGCTCTTCACTGTCTGTTGCATATCCCATTTCTAGTAATCTATGTATGGTTTTTGCTTCTCTTCCTGATGTTTCACTCATTCTCTTAGCAGCTCTTCCTGTTGGTGCCGCTAGTATAACCTCTTTTTTATTATTTTCAAATATTTTTATTATTGTATTTATAGTTGTAGTTTTCCCAGTTCCAGGTCCGCCTGTAATTATAACTACTCCATTCTCTATAGCCTCTTTTACTGCTAATGATTGATTTTGTGCTAGTTTTATATTATTTTCTTCTTCTACACACTTAATTTCTTCATCTATATCTATATTTAAGTTTTCAAATTCAAACTGCGATAACTTTATTATCTGTTTGCAAACTCCATTTTCTGATAAATAATATGGTATTAAATAAATTAATTGTTCTCCATTAACTTTTTCTATATGAAGTTTTTGATCATATGCTAATGAAATTATACATTCTTCTATTATTGTAGATTTCACTTCTAGTAACTTTGATGCCTCTTGTAAAAGAATATTCTTTGGGAGATAGGTGTGTCCATTTCCTAGTGATTGATTTAGTGTGTATAAGATTCCTTGCGATATTCTATCTTTAGATTCTTTTTCAATGCCTATTTTGTTAGCAATATTGTCTGCTATTTTAAATCCAATTCCTCTTATATCTTCTGCTAACTTATATGGATTTTCATTTATTATTTTAATTGCTTTATTTTTATATTTTTTATATATTCTCATGCAGTAATTTGGGGTAATTCCATATGGTGATAACTCAATTATAATATTTCGAAGTTCTCTATTTTCCTCGTAACTCTTTACTATTTGTTCTATTTTCTTACTTCCAATACCTTCTACTTCCTTTAGTCTTTCAGGAGTATTTTGTATTACGTTTAAAGTATCTACTCCAAACTTATCTACTATCCTTTTAGCCATTTTCTCTCCTATACCATGTATCATTCCTGACGATAAATATACATATATACCTTCTAGCGAAGATGGAGTTACAGGCATAAATTTATTTACTTCAAATTGCGTTCCATAAGTTTTATGATTTACCCATTTACCTTCTACTTCAATGCTCTCTCCTACTGATAGTGTCGGCATACATCCGACTATAACGATCTCATTATCCGAATTAGCTAAGTGAGCTATAGTATATCCATTATCTTCATTTTTAAATACTATATCACTTATCATTCCTTCTATTCTTTCCATATTTATTCTCCTACAATAATTACTATTTCTATACTTCACTTAAGTCGTAATTATTATACCTTTTATAATAAATAAAATCACCCCTTAAAGTAAATTTACTCTAAGGGGCTTGTATGAATCAGAATTAATTAGTTAATTCTCCTAATGCTTCTTTTTTTAATATTTCTGCTTTATCCGTTCTTTCCCATGGTAAGTCTATATCATTTC
>CALFLM010000018.1 GCA_937880075.1 uncultured Romboutsia sp.
TTGGTAAGGGAACTAGACTGTCACTCTAGTAAAACTAAGGGTTCGAGTCCCTTATGCTCCGCAAATAGATTGGACTATGGTGTAATTGGAAACACTACAGATTTTGGTTCTGTCATTCGGAGTTCGAACCTCCGTGGTCCAACAATTTAGGTGGTTATATCAGTTGGTTAGATAGCTTGCCTGATAAGCAAGAGGTCATAGGTTCAAGTCCTATACTACCTACAAAATTCTTTGAAATTTTGGATATAGTTGTTCTATATTTAATATAAATAAATGCTCCTGTAATTCAGTTGGTTAGAATGCGAATCTTATACATTCGAGGTCGTGGGTTCAAGTCCTACCGGGAGTACAATTAAACATTGAGTCTGTACCAGGGAGTACCTTAGTTCATGGAATGTTGAAAAGAGAAGTAGCGCTACCTCATAATATAGCACATTGAAGATTAGGAGAAACGGATATTTATAAATCACGTCGGTCTCATAAGCCGTACAATAGTGGGTTCGACTCCCACACCAATCACTAACAGAGTAATTCACTGTGAAGAATTGATTGGAACTTAGCTCAGTTGGTTAGTAGCGTCTGACTGTTAATCAGAAGGTCATGGGTTCGAGCCCCATAGTTCCAGCAAACGGCAACGATTATTTAGAGGCGGCTTAACTGCTACTCGAACGGATATGGTCAAGCTAATCACTTGAAGGTTCTAGTACCTGCCAATCTTATTTCATTGTATTGATACAATGAATAAGTACTAGAAATGGGGATGTAGCTTAAATGGATAGAGCACTGTCCTTGCAAGACAGATGATATGGAATCATACTCCATCATCTCCACAAGTAATAGAGAGGACCTAGCATTTAACTAGGCGGTTGTTAGAGGTGTCAGTGCAATCTACGGGTACTCCTGATAGCTCAATGTATTACTAGAATATGGTCATGATAGTTTGCACATCTGATGCCATATTTGATTTTATATGCCATTATAGCTCAACTGGTAGAGCATCTGTTTTGTAAACAGAAGGTTATCGGATCATACCCGGTTAATGGCTCTAAAAAGAAAAAGAGCATTCTTAAGAATGCTCTTTGTTTTTATTTATATGTATAAAATTGCACCCATTTATCTTTATCTTTCTTAACTTCTTCTATTAAATCCATAGCTTCATCAACTGCTTTGTTTATTGCTTTTGACAATTCTTTTGTCTCTAATGATTTATATGGATCATCATCATAGCTAGCTGAACCTGGCTTACCAATATAAAGTTGCCAATCTCCATTTTCTTTCTTTTTACCTATTAAGAAATCTATTTCTATTCCAGCTTTCTTGTCTCTGTGTACATATTCTATCTTAAGATATTTCTCACCTTCTTTCAAATCTGTTACTTGCTTATCTGGAGCAGTAAATATCTTAAATTGAATTTTGGAACGTTGCTTAGCTTTGGCATCATCTTTAGCTCCATCTTGACCTAATGCTGGACTACTATTATTTTCAGTATTCCCATCATCTCCTGTATCTGATGTTTCTTCTGAAGCTGCATCATCCATACCTTGACCTTCTTCCTCTCCTTCTTCTAATACATACTTTATCTTATCTTTCCAAGTCTTTCCTTCAACCATAGGAATCATCGTTATCAGATTTATAGCTTCACAATATAATTTAGGATTCTCAATTATATTTTCTACTTTGCTAGAAAGACTTTTCACTTTCTCTATATAATCATTATTCTCTACAGTAAGTAGTATTGTAGAATCTGGATTCACGTAGCACTCCACTGTAATAGAAGGACTATCATCATCTGACAAATACTTCAAATATTTGCCTTCATCTAATACTCCTTCATATATAATAGATCCAAACTTTTTCAGTATGCAATTATGCTCTGTCATATATTTCCATATAGATGGAGCATTATCATGCACATAACGTAATGATACAAAATTTCTCATATTTAAAAATTGCTAGACAATTTAATCTTTTGATTCCAATCAAATTAAAAATAAATTTATCATTGGAATTGACCTACATCAATTAATTATGGGATTTTCAAAAATTTTCTTTATTTTTATAACTGTTTTTTAAACCCAAATCTATATTTAATTTGAATGATAAATATATAATGTATTAATCATGAAGATATTAAAGAAAATAGGAGATCTCTATTTGAAGGTAATTGCATTATCAATATGCTATTCATCAAATGAGATGAATTATAAAAACAAAACATAAAAGAAATGAAAACTATGAAGAAGTTAATTAAGAAATTTTGGAATTCATACAAGGAAGCTATGGCTATGTATGGTGAAGCAATGACCATGTCAAGATCAATTTAATGAACATCAATTGTTGATGTCCACAAAAACAATTTAATTAAAAATGAGAACTATGAAGAAAATTCTAAATGCTATTAAGAGAAACATGAAGGTATCTGCAGAACTTGGTTTGATGAACTGCACTGGATCTATACCTTTGTGGGCAACAAAGTAACATTCGACATTTAAGATCCAAAATGCCAAAGGAGAATGGCTCCTTTGGTTGATGCTGACAGGACATTATGTTCTGTCATTTTTTGTATATTCAGAAAATTTTTATATAAAGAATGACTATAAAAATGGATTTTTCTAAAATGACTGTATGTATAAAGAAAATAGTAAAAGGAAATTTCTTCAGTAAGCTCATTCAACAGAATTCAGGATATAGCAGTAAAAGCTTCTTTTTAGTTGTTGTTACATTTATTGGTACTTTACTGCTTGCCGTACCAATATTCTCTCTTACTATAGAAGCTTGGTACAACCATACTATAACTACTGATTTGACAGCAATGGCAGCTTATATAACAGCAGTAGCAGCTGTTTTCACCTCAGTAGGTCTTACAAAAGTGTGGTCAGAAAAATATGAGCATAAACTTCCTGGTCCTGATGGAAAATTTGGAACAAACGATGATATTATCATAAATGTTACAGATGAAGAATACAATAAAATATTAGATGTAATGAATAAGCAATGCAATCACCAGGATGGCGGCTGGGATGGCCAGGGAGCGGATAATTGCTAATAAGTATAATTTATCAGATGACCAAATTATCCGCCATCCTGGTGAATGTTTTGATTAGTTGAATTGTCTGAATCTAGCTCTCAATGGATCTTGGTTATATTGTCCAGGCATATCATATATGCTTGGTTCATTTCCATAACCATTAGGTGATCCATAAAAGTCATTCATAGATGGCAATCCTTGTTGCATACATGTATTGTACATTGTATACATGTTAGGTATACCGGTACTTGTATTACTTTGTGTTTCTTTATATATATTAGAAGAATTTACAGCAGTATTAGTAGGTAGATTTCTGTTATCCAATGATACTGTTATCTGCTTCTCTTCTTTCTTTTTCTGCAATACATTGGACATCATATCTGCTATCTTCTTAAGCATATCTAGTTTCTTCATTTCTGACTCTTCTTTTTCTATTTGTTCCCATTGCCCAGTAGCTTTCATTTCTATTTCCCATTCTTCTATAAAATCTTTATATTTTGTAGTGTTCTTAAGAAGTGGAAGTTGTACAAAAGTCATTATTAAATCATCATGGCCGTATGCTGCGGCATAACTACCATTTCCATTCTTATCTTCAAAATTCTCAAGCTCTGAAACAGTAAGCAAGTCTGTTATTATGATATCAAATTTCTCTAACATCATCTTAAGCAATGCACATGCAGATATCTTAGTGGTATGACTTAATCTTATGCCAGGAATTGTCTTGCTGTTTTTGAATCCATTCAAATTAGCAATATTGTCTTCTTGACTGCCTTTCTTATATCTTATCAAATTGGCTAAGTCAAATTCACCTAATGGGTTTACTTGCCATCTCCAACTTGCTTCTGGCATATATTCAGGTTCATTCAAATTCTTAAGATAGTTGTAGAATAAAGCACCATAAGTATTCCATTCTACTGACACTATAGTCTTATTAGGATTGAATAGCTGTCCATACAATACCCAAAACTCTAAGCTAGCTTGTTCTAAATCTATAGTATTGCAATGCCAATATCCTATTTGTTCAAACTTGTCTTTTCCTACTACTTCTATTATGTTGAATGTTGTAAAATCATTACCACCACCTTCTGCTAAGTCAACTAATATGATGAACCATCCAATTTTCAAAAAATGCAAGTCATAATCTTTTTTGAACTTAAGTTCTGTCTTATGTAAACTGAAATACCAACTGTCATCTGTAGGTGTCTCAAACAAGTAAGTCAAGTCTCTTATCTTACCTAAGCATTCTCTTGATACAAGACATTTATCTGATGCAGAGAATTGTGTGCCATATTGATAGTAGAAAGCTTCTTCTGAACCTAAGACGCCAACCATCATAACTTTCCAAGCATTATCTCTCTTCTTCCAAATGTGATTGTCAGGATCCCATTGAGGAACTTGCCACCAATCTACTTTAAATGGAGCATACATAGACTTTCCTGTTTCCGCAGCATGCCATAACTTATAGAACAAATTGAATCCATTTTGTGTTGACATGATACATATATTAGAACTTGTATCTGCAGTAACAGTAGGAAGAATATTGTTGTAAAACAACTCAACATCATTAGGTGGACACCAAGCAAACTCATCGAGTATCAAGAAGTTTATTGTCTTACCAAGACCAGCAGTAGGAGAGAAAGCTTCAGTAGATATTGTAGAGTTGTTGTCAAAAGCTATCTCTGACTGATTCCACTTTAAAGTACCAAGCTTCAGATGGTAAGGAAGATACAAATACATATCTTTTATCTTCTTTATCAAATCTTGTCCTGCTGGACCAGACTTAGAAAGTATCAATGCATTTCTATCATTTCTGAACAATACTGACCAAAGACAGAATATCGCAGTAGTTGTTGAATTGTGACTTAATATTCCATTAGTATAATATCTATGATAAGGGTGATCTACAGAAACATCACACATAGATACTTTTGTTTTAGATACCGAAACAGACTTTACTATAGATGGCCCTCTATCTGTCATTATCATAGATATGTTTTCTACAAGTTCATCAGCATATACTATATTCAAATTATTATCAAATAACATGTGTTTGTCAGCACATTCTATAAAATATCCATTTTCAAGAATTACTTTATATATCTTGAATGGCTTAGTATTGTAAATATATGATATTGGTTGATATCCAACATCTGTCAATACCTTTATTCCATAATTGGATATATCTATTTCTTTAGTTGTTTTGTAATTGTCAAGAAGTTTTTTCTTCTTAATAAAGATATAGTCAATAAAATCAAGAAAAGAAATGATTTTATATAATATGAAAGATATCACGATTGTAAAAACTTTATACATTTAATTAATTCTGAAGATGGATCTTTTCTATAGTCCATTTCCCAAACATAATAAACTTTATATCCAAATTTTTCTGCTATTCTTTTCTTCTCTTCATCTTTTTTCCATATTTCTTTGGCAGTCATCTTAGTTGTTTTATTTATATAATCTTCTTTGTATTTTCTAGGATTACAATGCCAATAGTCACCATTAAATTCTATTATCTTATTGTTATAACAAAAATCATAAGCATATCCATATTTTGTTTCTTTGTCATATATGAATTTTTCTTTAATAGGATTTTCTATATTAAGTAAATTAGATATATCATCAAATAGTTTATTTGCTACTTGTGATTGTGCTCCTCTAGAGTCACCGTCAATCAAAAAAGATTTTCTTAACTTAGCTTTCCATTTATTTTGTCTTTCATTATATTTTTCTATACCTTCCTTTTCTCCATATTTTTTAATACATTTTTCTAATGTAAATGTGAGTTGTCTATCATGTAATGCTTTCTTTGCATCATCTTCTGACATTCCTTGATTTAAGTAATATTCAATATTTGTTGATTTTATTGCATTTCTCATACTTTCACTCATCTCGTCATGTTTTGCTCTCCACATACTTTCTTGTTCTTCTTTTGAAAGATTTGGATAATGTTTTTGATAAAATTCTATACACATTGGAGAGCATTCCTTTGTTTTTTGTAATGATACTCTAGATCTGTGCATTGGATTATTAGCACCATGATTATCTGATTTTATTTTTCTTTTCTTTCTTTCTTTAAATGCTATTTCTTTACATTCTTCTAAAGTTTTTTCTGGATATTTTGTTTTCCAGTAAGAAGGAATACAAGGATTTATAGAATCTCTATATTGCTGTAGTTTTTCTTTACATTCATTTTCTGATAAATTAGGAAATTTATTAATATAATATTGTAAATAATTTGGATTTTTAATTTTTTTCTTTTCTATATATTCTTTTCTTAATTTATTACATTCTTCTTTAGAAAGTTCTGGGTGTTTTATAATCCAATATTCTATAGAGTTGTTGTTACATGATTTTCTGAAGTTTTTCGCCGCATTTTCACATTGTTCTACTGTCCATAATGGAAAATTCTTTTTATAATATTCAGGGTATTTTTTACTTTCTTCTTTTGATTTTCTTGCCATGATATCATTTTATATAGATTATATTTTAATTTCCAAATAAATGAATTATCGAACAGATTTTGTAATTCATAAATTGGAAGATTTTCAACAATATAATTATTGTTTTTATCTATATAAAAATAATATTTTTCTAAGATGTTGTCAATAAGGGAATGATTATTTTTTAAGTAGTTGTCTATTAATAACTTAGAAAAAATAAAATTAGATTTAGTTGTAAAAAAATTTGTCTTTCCACTTTGTCGACAACTCAAGAACAAACTGAATCTGTTTTGTTGAAGATGCCTCATGTAATCTTCTTGGTAATCACGAAGTATTACTGGTTGCAAACCTGTTGGGGTCATAAGATAGCATTTGGTAGCAAAGTATAATGGATCTTCCATACAATGCATATAGTCTTCTATCTCTTCTTGTGTACGCTTGAAGACCAGATCTGGCTTCAATAACTTAGTATTCTTACCAATAAAAGGGTTTGCTTTTAATGGCAAACCCTTCTTCATAGCATATACAGCTTTCTCAAGTACTGAACAGCTCCAGATGACTGCTTCTGCCTCTTTTCCTCCTTTATCCCTCTTTACCGGATCAAATTCAAATTCTTTAGCCATTTGGTGATATTCCTAATTTTCCTGCAAGCTTGAACAACTGTTTTTGAACAGCTGTTTTAGCTTTTTGCTTTGTCTTATTTGTTGATGTTCCAAGATTATTAAATTGTTCTTTAGCTTTTTCTAATGTTGGATCGATAAGTTTTTTCTTCATTGTTGTAGCTGCAGCATAAGCAGAGTTATCTACAGCTTCATCATAATGCTTCTGAATATCTTCCATTTTATCATCAGCATAATCAGACATATATGTTTTAGCACTATCAATAGCACTGCTTATTTGATTGTTTACCAAACCAGGGCATTGTATCATTAAAACAGATATATCTTCACAATCTTTCTGAATAGATGATAATGTCTTATCTTTGAATTCATTAGCATCTTTAACAGCTTTCTTACACCAAGCTATTACTTTCTTTGTTTTGTTTTCTTTTTCTTTTTCTGCTTCTTTTTGGGCATGCTCTTCTGCTGGGGTACCCATTATTTCTTTCAAACGTTGTTGAAGTTCTTCTTTACATTGTTCTGCTGCTATAGCATTAGCTTTCTTAGTAACTTGCGTAGGAAATGCAGCAATCATACCTGCTATCTTAGTACCCATTTTGGCAGTAAGTTGAACTCCATAAGTTGTAAGTTCTCCAACTGCTTGCTTAGCAACATCTGCTGTTTGAAAAGCCCCTTGTATAGCAGTTAACCCAGCACCAACTAAGCTACCAGCCATGCCACCTATCTGACTTCCAACTTTAGTTACTTCTTTAGTAGCAGTACTTTTTAGATCGGAGACCATAGCCATAGTCTTGTCTTGTACAGCATCTGCCAACTGTTTCAAATTACCAGCTTCTATATCAATACCAGTAGCAGCAATAACTGAAGTTGCTTGCCCTGTCAAGAAATTCTGTCCATAATCAATGCATTTTGCTTGCATCTGTCCTGGTATTGCACCCATATATTATTCACTTACAAATGATGTTTTTGAATTCATTTCATCTATGGTATCCGATATAGCTTTAGAACACTTCAATATAGAAGGACATAAACTTACTGTATAAGGATTTCCATTAGCAGCATTATTCAATTCATCTAATCCAGCTTTCAAATCTGACAATAATTTATATAGTTTATTTCCTCTAACTATTGGGTCTTTACACTTGTCTGATAAACCAACAAACGCTTTTGATCCCCTTATAGATATTTCAGTACCATTAGATTTGCTTTCTATATCCCCAGCTTGATTTATCTGTGTTTGGGCATGTTCTCCTATTCTTGTTACAAATCCTTGATTTCCTGTGTAGAACATCTGAGCACCAACACTCTTACCAGATCTTGACACTAATACATCATAATCAAAATCTTGTTGAGCAGCAGTAGTATTGATGTTTGTTTCCCACATTGTAATATAATAATATTCATATTCATTTGTGGAATCATGCAATATCCATACTTTTTGTCCCTCTATGCATTTAGAGACACGTTGATATCCTGATCCACTAGTAAATGGAGCAATCCAAAACATATCTTCTTCATGCATAGAGGCATTATTGAACCAACCAGGAACTACAGCTTTTATACGACCCATTTTCTTTGGATCATCAGCTGTAACTACAACTCCTGGTCTTATTTCACAATTACTAAGCTTCATCTGATAAATTATCTATATCATCTTTGGAGAATATGATAGTAAACTTACCTTTATCCATTTTCTTCTTATATCTGTCTTCTCCGTAGTTTTTGTCGCATCCAAGACATACTGCTTTAACAACATTCTTACCAACAACAAATAATGATGGGAAAAGAGTTACTATATCACCTTCATTATCATATATGAACCAAGAATCTCCTTCATCAATCGCACTGTTGAATTCCTTTTCAAATTTGTCACATATATCTTTTACTTGATTTGTAATATCATCTGTTATTCCAACTTTCTTAATGTATTCATTCTTTGCTATTTCAGCTTTCATGTGAGTTTTGAACATATCAATAATTTCTTTTGGGTCTTTATTAGACCAATTTTCTTTATTGAATACTTTATGGAAATCAGCATTTGATGATGCATAATCTATAGGGGTTATTTCAAACAAATCTTTTGTATTGCGAACTCCTCTTCTTCTTATCTGTCCATTATCTATAATCTTAGATAAAGCTTCTAAGTTAGATTTTTCAGCACCTGTTGTTGAAATTACATATAAAGACTTGTTAGTACCAAGTACTTTCTTTACAGATCTGTTCCATTTTGTGATTCTTGTCTTCTTCAAACCGATATTTGTGAATATTGGCGTCAAGTCATTCACTTCTTTTGCATTTCCCATAATATCCGACTTAGATATTGCTTCTGTAATAAATTCTACTAATGATTTCATTTTTTATTTTATTTTACATTTCTCCAGATCCACCTTCAGCTGAATTGTCAGGTTGTACATCACCCATCATTTCTGAATCTCCTCCAGCATCTTCAGATCCATCATCTTCCATTCCTGTATCTTCTGAACTTGAATCCATTCCCAACATTTCTTCTTCACCATTCTCTTCTTCCTCAGATTCTGCATCACCATTTTCTTGCTTCTCTAACCATTTGCATTTTTGGTTGTATTCAAAATCAGCATCAGACATCTTCAGATATCTTTCAAGTAAGAATCTCATGGAGAAATAACTATCTTCATTTCCTTCAGCATCAGTTGTAGTGAATGTATCTTTAAGCATACCAATTGTTTCAAGACGTTTGTTGGTAACTTCAAGATCCATCATCTCAGTAAATTGGTTGTAAGAATTATATCTGAATATGATAGCATCTAATACTCTCTTGTCATTCTTCATTTCTGGAATTGAGAGAGCAACTTGAATCTGAATAGGTTTGATGATTACCATAGAAAATACATTTCTAAGCCTATCAACAAATCTACCAAAGTTTATTTCATCACGAAGGGTTTGAGTTGGATCAGTTCCAAACCAAGCAGCAGCATTTTCCTTGTCAAATCTGCTTTCTGGTATCTTAGACATCTTATATAGTTTAGAAAGATAGTACTTAAGCTGTTCACTATCATTAAGGCTTGGACCTTGGTCAACAAGTGTCTCTATCTCCGGCTTACCATTTTCATTTTCAGGCATCCAATATTCTTTATTGAATGGAAGATTAGTTCTACCATTTACTTTAAGTTCACCGGTTTCTGTATTGAAGTCTATATCTTCTTTATATCTAGCCATAGCAGAATTCAGAGTCTGCATACCTTTTGCCCTGTTCATACCAGCTACAGGTATAGTGAACATTGTCTTGAAGCTAGCTTGAGTTACAGTCCAGATAAGTTGTGCTTGCTCAATGATTCTGTATATGTTAAATGGTCGAATCAGACGTTCAAGATATGATTGCCTGTCTATTACTCCACTATCTTCATATTTGATATATATTACTTGGGAATCAAGCATGATACGTTCTTGTCCAATCACATCTTTAAACTGTACCCAATATTGTATGCCGTTATCAATAACACGAGTAATAGTAGCTGGATCTATAGGAATAATACCAATGATTGTATGAGGGTTTTCTATGTTGTCATATACAATTTCATAAGCTATTACTCCATCTATCAACCATCTTTTGAACTGGTCCCAAGCTTTGTTTTTCCAATCGAGAAGCATATATATCTTATAGAAACTAGTATCTACACAGTTCTTTATTTCTTCTATATGATTCTCATTCAACTGTTGCAGTACACTTGGTTCAATATAAGGTTCTCCAATATAGACATCATTATCATCATAAACAATGCATTCATTAGCCATGATATCCAATATATCTTCGATTTCTGGATTCATAGCCATCTTTCTCAGAACATCTCTCTTCTGTTCAAGAGTCTTTTCTCTGAATGGCTTGTCTTCTTCTGGCTTCTGCTTCCAGTTATCCATTATACCAGCATACAAGTTAGAAGTCATTACACCAATATCTTTTGGTTGCATCAACTTGTCAGCTGGTACTGCTTTCATGTTCTTTACAACATCAGAAGTCCAGTTCATACCATAATGACTGAGCTTATACAGAATTTTTGCAAGATGACCAGGTTCCCTTACCTGCATCTGGTTTTGTTGTATAGGCATCATATCATTAGCTTGTTCATATATAGTCTTATTTCCTTCTAATACGTTACTTAAGTTACCAAATATCATGTATATTACACTGCTATTGCTTATTTAAAAATACAATTTTAATAATTAAATTCACTGTTTGTTTTTCTATTTTCTTATAAAAGAAAATTAATTAAATGAGTGGAAATTTATTTCAACAGGGAAAATATAGGGCAACACCCATCAAATCAGAAGTAGCTCCATTATTGCAACAATTAGTAGTAAAAGAATTGTTGGATAATTATCCTGATATGGAATATTGCTGTATTGGATCCATAGGTAAAAAGAAAGATGGTGAATACAATGGAGATATAGATATTGCTATAAAAACAGATACTATAGAAGAGTTGGAAGCAATGATAACCAAAGTATTCTCTTATACAGAAAGTGTTACAAGTAAATCTTATTTCATTGTATCTATATTGTATCCTTATAAAGACCCATTAGATGATGACAAGCTAAAGTTTGCAGCAGTTGACTTTATGATGATGAAAGACAAAGAATACACTGAATTCAGATATTACTGTCCTGATTATAGAAAAGATGAATCAAAATATAAAGTTGGTGTAAAAATCATGTGGGCAAATACTATATTGAACCATACAAAAGAGAGATTGAATGGGGTGGATTTGTCAAAGAACCAAATGGGTTCATTCAGATTTGTTCCAACTGGATTATATCAGACAATATTTAATGTTGATACATTTGAAGTAATATCAAACAAATTCATTACAACAAACGTTGATGAAATAGTAAATATGGTTTTTGATGATGGTGATAGAAGTCATTTCAACTCTGTAGAAACTTTATGGGAAGGAATTCATTCAGAACATTACAAATATCCAGAAGAAGTAAAAATTCTAGAAGCTAGATTGATGATAAATAGCTATAGAAAAGGATGGAAAGAGATTATAGATTCAGGAGATTTCAAAATGAAATATTGGAATAAAGAAGATATTTACAAGATGATAGAACCTTATAAATTAGAAACAAACATAAACAAATATTTAGATAAGCAAAATGGAATCCTATAGGATTCCATTTTTGTATTTAATCATAAGAAGAGACCTCTTTATCTTGCCAATCATCAGGTAAGTTTAAAATATCTGTCCACCCAAGCATTATATCAATAATACTACTACCAGGACCATCCCAATAAAGATCATCATCTGTATATTCACCATTCATTACATCATCCATGAATTCATCACTATCATAGAATTTCTCACCACTATTTCTAGCATATTTTACTGCATCTTTAATATTGTCAAATGATTTAACTATATAGCTAGCATCAAAATCTTCATAGTCAAAATAAGCAGAACCTAAAAGACCAAGCAAGTCTGATAATGTACCAATATGCAAACACTGATGATATTCATCTTTATAGATGTAGAATTTTGCCTTAGGAACTTTGACATCTTCCCATCTTAGAAATTTAAATGCTCCATCATCGCTACCACTTGTAATTTGTTTTAATACAGGGAATTTGATTGTATGTGTTTTAGATGCTGGATCTGCCTTGGCTAAAGCTTTGACAGCACTATTACTAGAAGTCATATCTTTAATAGTAGCAACTACTTTACCACAGTTCTTTGCATCAGGACCTGGTTTCCAACCTTTAAGCTCCTTTTCAAGGGCTTTACCAGCAGCTACTGCAAATCTATTTGCTTGAGCATTTCTACCCTTTTCTTTTGCCGCTTTAGCAGCTCTTCCTAACAATTCAGAACTAAGTTCTAATATTAATGCTTCATTCAAATATTGTGTTAAGCTTTGCATAAATTCAATTTGTAATATGTTTATTCTTCAGAATTTGATTTTTCTATTTCCATCCAGTCATCAGGATGATTTACAACTTCAGTCCATTGATCCATTAATTTCATGATAATAGGAGCCGGACCAACCCAATAGCAATCTTCATCTGTAATATCACCATTCATTACTCCATCCATGAATTTCTTACTATCTGAAAATTTCTTACCACTATCTAATGCATATTTTACAGCATCTTTAATATGGTCAAATGACTTTACTATATAGCTTGCATCAAAGTCCTCGTAATCAAAATACGCAGCGCCTATAAGACTAAGCAAATCAGATATTGTGCCAATATGAAAATCTCCACAATATTCATCTTTATAGATGTAGAATTTTGCTTTAGGAATTTTTACATCTCTCCATTTTACAAATTCAGCATAATCCCAAGGATTATCTTTATCATCACTAATATCTTTCATTACTGGGAATTTTATAGTACGCATTTCTGATGCTGGTGCAGCTTTTACGAATGATTTCATAGCACCATTATTAGCAGACATATCTTTTATAGTAGCTACCACTTTACCACAGTTCTTAGGATTAGGACCTGGTTTCCATCCTTTAAGTTCCTTTGCAAGAGCCTTACCAGCAGCTACTGCAAATCGGCTTGCTTGTGAATTTCTACCTTTCTCTTTAGCGGCCTTTGAAGCACGACCAAGCAATTCAGAACTAAGCTCCATAATCAATGCTTCATTTAAATACTGACTTAAATTTTTCATTATTTATTTTATTCAATTGAATTAATTAATAATAAGTTTTTTGAAATTTTTTATGTTTGTTCTATATTAGATTCGTTCAAATAAAGAACAAATCATTCAAACAAGAAGTTTAATTTAAATATTTATAATGATTATGAAGAAGTTTTTTGTTACTTTTATCTTTTGTGTAGTATCTGTTATGTCATTTGCTAACACTCCTACATATTTTATAAAGAACATTGATACAGAAAATATGCCTATCATGGATCTTGAATCTCAAGAAAATACAGAATATTGGGTATCAATGTTTAAATTTGTTCAGGATGCTCAGAAATCAAATGCAAATAAGATAGTAATCAAGTATGATGGAAAATGGAAGTATGTAATTCCATCTTCTGAAGCCCTCATTCAGTTAGATATCATTATTTCACATTTATGCTCTGGTAGTTCAGTTAATAATGGTACATTTGAAAAGGGAATGAAAGAAGCTTTTGAAATTGCAAAGAAGGATAAATTGATTATATGTGTACGATAGTCAATAAGTTCCCCTACAAAGCGCCTGGGTCACACAGGGAGCGGAAGAATATGTTTCAGTATATTCTATCAACTAAGATAATTTTAACGTCCCTGTGTGAATATTTTTGTTCAACATCTATTGAACTATTTTTAAATAACCAAAGAAATACGAACATGAATTATTCATTTTTAAATAATTTTCAACCATTTGTTGTAAAATTCATAGATGATATTTGCATACCTAAATCTTGTAGAGGAAAATATCTTCTATGTATAAATGCAATGGGTATCAAGTGGTTTGAAGAAAATTACATAACACTAGAATATGGTGATGGTTTTATTGAAGGTGAGGTTCTAGGTCCTAAGTATCTGATGCTTGAGGATAGTGGTGCTAATAAGTTTGACATGCCTAGAATCTATGTACCAATTACACAAGAATTGCTATCTAATAGTACTTCAGAATTAGGAAAGTTCTTAATTAAAGCACTTACTGACAATAGTGTATATGGTACTGGTATTGAAGGTTTCAGACCAAGTAAAGAATATTATTTGAATGAAACTTTATACAAATGGTGTACTAGAACAAAGGACCATACTGGTAATGATATTCAGTCATTAGCGGAAGAAGATGATGACATATATTTACCTGACTATCTTTACTATGATAGAGAAAATGATAAGCCAAAGATTACTTCATACTTTGAAGAATTGACTGATAATGAGAAGAAAAGCATTGATTTGAATTTTTTCTTCAATAAGAATGAGATATCAGATCTAAAGTTTACTGAAGATGATTTCTATTTCTTCCCACAAACTTTCTTCAAAATCATATTGAAGTATACAACTATAACAGAAGAAAACAGACAAGCAGTACCTAATAATGTATATGATGCTGTACAGAAATATTTTGCTAATCATGAAAATGATGAAGCAACAAAATTGTTACAGACTATCATGAATACTAGTACAGATGGTACTGATTTACCTTCTACTATTTCCACTTGTAATTCTTGTACTAATCAATATAACCTATTGAATGGAAAATCTAACATAGGTGAAAAGAGTTGTCTTGAAAAGTATAAGGATGCTATGGATTCATGGTTGAAGATAATGTTAGGTGATTTAGTATATTACAATTCTTGGATGACAGTAAATGAGAACAATACTAAATATCCTAATTATGATTTGATAGATTTGCTGATAGAATTTCTGAATGAATATATCAAGTATAACAAATTCCCATCTAAAGATCAGAATAGTATAACTAATTTCAATTGCCCATCATTGGATAGTTCTTATAATGGCAGTAATTGCATTAAAAATACAATTATGAACTATATCAAAGTTTTAGAATGGGTAAAGAAATGTGAAACTGTAAAGAACAGAAACAAGATAAAGGTATATGGTAGAGATTTTGCTAATTATCTTTTAACATATTTTTAAAATTAACGTTAATTAAAACATATATGAAAAGTTTAGTAGAAACATTGAATGAATCACTAAATATCAATGAAAGCAAAGAAAAGATGCTTAGATTTGAATTTGGGAATCTTGAACATGCAGATGAGACTATCAAATCTATTGAAGACCTTGCAAATAAGAATTCTGTATATTCAGAAAAGATTGATGGTGGTATCAAGATTAAGGTGAATGATTCTAACAAAGATAAGTTAGATTCTATTCAGGATGTACTTCAGCAATATGTTCAGAAAATGCAAGATGATGATAAATCAGACCAAGATGATGTAAAGTCATTAGCAAATCAATTGGATAAGTTGAGTGACTTTATTGAATCAGAAGATGAAGAAGACTCCGATGATAAAGAAGACAAAGAAGATAATGAAGAAGGAGAATAAGAATTGAAATATTCAAATTAAAAATGGGAAGAGCTTAAGCTCTTCCCATTTGTATTTATTCATTTATCATCACTTTCAATAATGAATGTTGTTTTATTATCTTTATCGGATTTTGTTATTCCTTCATAATCACTCATATTACCACTCCAAAGATAAGATATATCTTTAGATGTTGAACCAGTTCTGTTCAATACATAAGGTAAGTTATTCAGTTTATTTACTGTTGCTAGCAAATAAGCTAATTTTTTCTGTATTGTATCAGATTCAATAACACTTTCACCTTCTTCCCAAACCCACTTATTTTCAGGAAATTCTGTTGATTTCCAATCTTTCAATTTATCTACTTCATCTAACAAATATTCAAATGATACTGGTATATATTCATAATTATATTTACCATCAGATTTTATTTTAGTTGTTAAATATGTATATGTACCATTTATATTAGCTCTATATGAAAGTTCCCCATTTGAATTTACAGTATCCATTTTTCCCACAAAATATAATGGGTGTGAATTTGGAATATCATTTTTTATTTGACTAGCTCTAATAAAGTATAATGTTTTATCAATATCTGTAACTATTGGAGTATATGAATAAGCTATTGTTTCAACATATTTACCAAGGTCACCAAATTGTGTACTGAAATTTTTAGATAAAGTAAGTGATCTAGAATGGCAGTAATCTCTATATCTTGATGGCATATCTGAACTGATATCAAAATAGTTCTTATCAATATCATTGAATGGTGGTGTTAATGCAACTGGTATACCATAAGCATCTGTAGCTACTAAATCAAATTCTCCAGTATCTTTATATGAATTAGATGAAGTATACACATAAGTATAAGCGTCATTATATAATTGTGTATCCCCATAAGTGTACTGTCCATTATTGTCTCTGTCTATATAAGCAACGTTGGCAACATAGTTGTAAGTTGTATAGTCATCAGGAATTTGTGGAGCACATATCATGAATGAATTTGCAATCTTAGTACCCATTCCATTATTTGTTGCTGTTGTAGTTCCATTTCCTCCTGTATTTGAACTTCCAGTACGATACAGCTTATCTAATGATGATAGCAACTTAAATGGAGCATTTGTCACTATTACATTAAAGTCCTTACCTGTTTGAGCTAAATTTCCTATATGTGAAGATACTAAATTATTATCCATTTTGATTTATTCTTTTATGATTGATTCTCTATCAGAAGATTTGTTACCTAATGATTTTGGATGTAAACAAACATCTTGTTTGAACTTACCAATTATACTATCATTCCTAGATTCAGTTCTTTCATCAATTTGAGGATATGATGTTGATAATTTAAGAGAAAACTCTATTGATTTCTGATTAGTATCAGAGCTAGTCATATCTATCTTATTGATTTGTATAGATTGTTCTGTTGGCCAATCTAAAGAGCATTTTATTGTTTGTCCTAAATAATTTATTCTGAAGTATTTGTTGAATACTAACTTATCAATTATTTCCTGTAACAATACTACGGATTCATTGAAATTAGATAGAACATATCTTAACTTTAATGTTACTTCTAATGGTAATCGACGCATTTCTGCATTCATACCAACTATTTCATTTCCTACTATTCTTTCATAAACACCTCTAATATAAGGTTGTGTAAGTTCTTCTAATGGTATGCTTACATTATCCATTTCAACAATACATCTTGGCATTTTCATATAAATCTGGTCTTCTCCGGATACTTCATTCAAACTATATTTATATCCATTGTTTTCCATATACATATAAGAAGATCCTGTGTTGAATATGAAATGATTGATAGGTTTATCATATAACACTATATTTCTAGTAAGCCAAGATAAAGCACCCTTTATTAATATTGAGAAAAATCTTTCATCTCTATCAAATAGATTGTCAAATTTTTCAACATTCCAAGGATGTTTCCATTTTTCTGTAGTTTTGTTAACTAGATTCTGCATATTTAAAAATAGAAATGTTTATGAACTTATTTCATGCATATTCTATATTTACTATAAATGATAGAATAAACATAATGTTTACAAAAGAAGAAATAAAGAATTCTATACAAAATATAGTAAATCTTTCTAATGAAGATCCAGAAGAAATTTATGTTACTAAATGGACTATAGAAAATAAATTAAAAGAAAAAGATCCATCATATACAAAGAAAACATTAGCAAAGTTCATTAATGATTTGCATCTTGGAAGGTTCATCTTTGTACATAATGGATCTAGCTTACCATTTTCTATATATGAGGGTTATGTGTTTGTTGCAACAGAATCAAATGACTTTTCATACTTTATAAATTCACTATCAAAATTAGATTATGATCTGAATAATTTAAAAAAATATGACTATATGAAATTATTTGATTCAACACCTTATGATAGTGACTATTTCTTAATAGATGGTGTATTGATGATTTCAGACAGATTAAAATTGTAAGAAATTCTTAACACCATTTTTCCAAAGGTCTTTGTAAGCTTTCTTAGCATTCTTACCAATATTTTTGAATGTTGAACCAACACTAGCAGCTTCTCCATAAAGGTTACCAAGACCAGCACTGCCATCTATAAGCATCATTGCCGCAGATATAGTAGATTCTGATGCATCAACTAATGTCTTATAAGTTTGACTTGCAGGATTGTAATAGTATTTATTATCTATTGCGTACTGCATCATCTTATGGCGTTTGTTTTCATGGTCATCAGATTCAGGATTTGTACTACCACCTGAATTAATTCCATTCACATTTACATCACCCAAATTAACTGTATTAGGATCTTTATCAAGGTGTTTTTCACGATTATCTATATCAGGGTCACCTTTCTTTCCACTCAACACATAACTGCTAATTCCATTTTGACTCCATAAAAATCCTGAATCACCAAACAATACCTTAGCAAATTCATTTTGGTTATGTTGGTATACCCGATCATATTTTATCTTGAACGTTGGAGTAGATTGGAATGGAGTTTGATTTGAAAATGATTGTGGGAGCATTGTATTTAAAGTAGAATAATCTATTTCACAACCTTGGAAAGAAAACAATTTAAATGACATTCTATCTGTCATGTTTGCACTATTGAGATTCTTATATATAGTTGTTCTTCCTTTCAAATCTCTGGTTGAAGTTTGCAGATATCTTATAGGTGATTGAAATACAACAACATCTAAATCAAATTTCCTTAAATTTTCTGGTAATATTTCTTTTTGGTTTATTGCATCATAAGCAGCATATTTGTAGAAATCCATTAAAGTAAGTAATCGTAGATCAGTTGCTTCTTCTGAACATTCTATTTCTATAGATTTTTCTGCTGTCAAATTATCTAAATTCATATTCAAAGCATTGTTTACATCCTTTACTGACTTGAAGAACCAAGGAGCATAAGAAGATATGTAGCTTAATGAACGTACAAACTTTATTAAAGACTTTTTTCGAGCCATCATATTATCATTATATTTATAAAAATTTCTATCAAGATATTGTATAGCAGTGTTGTTTGCTGCAAATTTACTTCCATTAGAAGATTGCATGATACCTCCTAACAAACCATAAGATGTATCAAACTTAAAGAATAATTTAAAGTATAGCCAAGCTGGTTGGGTTGCAATAGAATCTAATCCTTTCTGAAAACTTACTCGTTCATTTATAAAATCTTTATAACCCCAAGCAGGAACATCAAGTAATGTTTGATCCGTATTGGCATCTCTAGATGATATCCTACCAGAGCCATCATATTCCACTTGGTGATCAGGTACAATTGGATTTGCTTTTAATGGGCCTTTATAATCTAAAGTATTTTGCTGAGGTTTTTTTTCATATCCATTAGAACCATTTCCAGTGGATGAAACACCTTTACCTAATCCTCCTAATAATTTTGATAAAATTGACATGATTTTAATTTTATTTATTTATTGATTTAAAAGATAAGTAAATGTTCCTGCTAATGTACAATCTAATGACATATTTGTATTGCCATTTATCCTTGAGAATGGAACTTCAAATTCAACTTGTGTAAATTTTGATCTCATCTTAACAATACCTAACACATAATTGATACTTACTATTTCAGCATCTTTTAAAGTATCTTCATCTATCATTAAGTCGGTATATGATTCTGAATTTTTCTTAGAAAACTGTACCACTTTATCCCAGTATTCTTTTATATTTACTATCTTCTTTTCAAATGGATATTTTTTAGAAGTAATCATAATACGTGGAGACGTTTTCCAATTCTTATCTTTTATTGGTTTAATATCCCATCCATAGTATATCTGATGATCTGTTAAAAAATCAGAAATTGATTTTTCCAACATTTGATTGTAAACATCATTAACCTTATCGTTTATATAATCAGAAGTTGAAACTAAAGTATCATCAGATACTATTATTTGTTTATATATTTCAGAAGAATTATTTATAGTTTTCATTTTAAGTATTGTTATATGATTTAGCAAAGGAATCACTGTTTATATAACCAGGTATAATGCCTCTTCTTATGAGGTATACTTTTTGAATAAGTTCATGTTCTTCATTTTTAACATCATATTCAAATGACATACCATCAATATAATAAATGCCTGATACAGATAGGTTTATGAAACCAAGAGTTGAATCTGAAAACATCTGTTCTAATTCAACACTAGATGGATTAGGTATTTCTGTCTTATCTCCACTTATATTATACCAGTTTTGCCACATCTGACGTTTACCTAATTCTGAATATTCAAATATAGCTAAATTTATGAGAGTACCTCGTTGAAGACCAAAATTTGGTTTTGCAAGTTTTACCTCCAATGTTTTAGCTCTATATTTCCTAAAATAATTATCATGAATCATTTTTTGTTTAAGAACAGGTGTATTATGGTCTTCTGAATCACCATATTCATATCCAGAAAAAACAGTATTTCTGAATTGACATGAATTGTTTACAGTATCATTTACTGAATTTCCATTGAATTTTATATTTGTAGAATTGAGAGAATCATTTCCAGTTCCAGAAGTTGGTGAGCCAATCATATATTCATTTATATTTCCATGTTCCATTACATCTTTATTGTTTACTCTCCATTTCCAAGATGATACAAGATAGTTGCCTAGTTCAGGCATTCTCTTGTAATTAGTAAGCAATCTATGTGCCATCCCATGTTGTATATCTTCTTTAATATTATCATCAGTAAAACCAAGACCAATAACAGGATGTATTCCTAAATCATTTGGTGTTATTTTCTCATTCATTACCCAAGAAAAGTTAACAACTACAAGATAACGATATAGATCTACCCAACAATCAAATACACTGTTTTCATCTAATCCACCAAATGCAACATGTTTCTGAATAGCTTCTTTATAAGTTTCACTTCTTATTATTCTTGTCTTATCATCTTTTATTTCTTTTACTTTATCCGTTGCAGCAAATCCTAATCCACATTCTGTAACTGCCACATAATGTAAAAACTCATAAGTAGTAGGGTATTTGTTTGGTCCAAGCTGACAATATTTAGCAGAACATCCAGGAGTTGGATAAGGATTGAATGTAATTTGCTTTGTCATTTGCTGTCGTAAAGACAATAAATGATATTCACCATAATATGTTATTTGGTCAGATTGATATTCTACTTTAGTAATATAGAAATCTATAGAAATAGGTTTATAAGCACCATCTACTGAATCTGTCATTACTATTGTCATGTTAGAAGTCATAGAAGCAGTTTCCATCAACTCCTCACTTTTTTCTTGCTGGGATAAGATAACTTTGCAAGTAGGGATAAACTTATCATAATCAATATGTACATATTTTATTGAACTCCTAAGAATTACTTTATTGTCAATTCTTATAATAGGTATTCTTGGTCCTTCTAATTTTACAACATTTATTGGTTGATTATTTATTCCAAGGCCGGATGCTTTTATTTTTTGTGATTCATTAAATTTTACAATACCATTTTTCTTAACGGTTGGATCATGCCTTACTATTGGATCTAATTTATTTACATCAGGACTTAATGGTTGGTATAGTTCTTTCAAATCTTCCATAAAATTAATAAATCAATAAATTTGTATCACCAACTTGTACATAATTATGGTCAAATACCGTTGCTTCATTTGGTGATCGTTTTTCATCCTTATTCTTTTTGAATGATTGTTTTCTAGTAAGTAAAGATGAGGATGTAGAAGCTAGTCCATCCATATTGTCACTTACAGCTTTTGAAAATCTGTTTATGAATTCTTCTCTTGGACATATCAATATGTTTCCTTCCATTAATTCAAAAGGATTTGATATTCCATTTATCTTACATAATATATCAGCATATTCATCTGTGTGATAAAGAACAAATGACACTAAATCTGGTCTGGCAATATATTCTTTTGTTACTTCAACTATAGTATAAGCATTTGAAAAATCAACAGTATTGTCAAATGTTTTTACTAACAAATCTTTTACAGTTTCTGTTGTACCATCAGAAAATTTATATTCCAATTCAGGTTTCTTTGCTATTAATCCGTAATTAAGTGGCATGTGTTAAAATTCAATATCTTCTTATACAAAAATAAAAAGAGGAATTCAACAGAATTCCTCTTTGGTATATTAATTTGATATGATAAATGTTGTATTTTCCGGTTTTGATGTCAACGAATTAAATTGTGCTAATGTACCTGACCAAATATATGTAGACTTATTGTTAGGTAATCCAGATTGCCACATACACCATTTTTCAAGGTAAGTCAATCTAGAAACAATCTTATTATATTGATCTGCTGTAACTATACCAGCTTTAGAGGCATCAGCAGATCCTTGATTAATAGTATTGCCATCATTCAATACTGGTATATTTATACTGCTGTCATTTCCTGTATAATGTGTATATGATAATGTTACAGCACTGGCATTATTTGTATATTTAAATCCTTGTGTCCATCCTGTGTAAGTATGATTATCAGAACCGTCTACAGTAATGCTATGTATATTATCATAAACATTATCTTTATTTATATATTGGGTTGAACTAGCACCATTTTCATTTATTAATGATTTAATGTTTGTCTTTGACCAACCAGCGGCATCATGTCGATTATCCCACTTAATCAACATATAATAACCTTTTCCTGGATCATTTTCTACATACCATAATTGTCCTATAGCATCCTTTCCATTTTTAGATACTTTATCCGCATAACATGATTGTGAAAGTATGAAATCAGGTATCTTATATAAGTGATCTAAATCAATTACAGTATGATGGCCTGCGATCCAATTCATGTTAGTGATTGCTGTGGTTGTTTCATCAGATGGAATCAATTTAGCATTTCTATCAAGAAATGTTTCCTTTGCGCCAATTTGTGTATTAGTATTTGAACCATTAGCTAATGTTATATCTGTTCCAGTTACTATTCTTTCTGCCATTGTTTAATATCTTTATGAAATTGTAATTGACATACCTGCTGCACCTACACCAGATCTGTACACATTATATTGTTGTGTATATCCAGCACCATTTGTATAGTTAACAGCACCTACCTTAATAAATGATGATGTAATGATTTCTACACCATTTTTCTTAATAGTTGATATGTTACCAAATTCTGCAGGATAAGCCATGAAGAAACAATGACTAGAATCTGATGTATAATTTATTGTCCAACTTTTTCCTGTTATATCTTTGGTAGTTTTTGTTTTCATTACATCTATTTTCAATCCATCTGCTTCTGCTTGTGTACACATCCCATAGAATAACAATCTGTAAGTAGCCCAACTAACAGAACAAGATCTATTGTCTTTACCAGATGCTGGTACTATAGATCCCAAGTGCCTTGTACCATTTGAACTAGATGCATAATCATCTGGATATCCAGAAATAATCAAACCACGCTTAGCTGCATATATTGTTTCATGACAAATTTGGCTCCAATTACCAGTACCATTACCACTCAATAGTGGAGATGTATAAGTAGAAGAATTGGTATTTACTGCAGGTAAAGTTGTTCCCCATGCACCTTTACATTCTTCTGCATTTTTTTGATTATTTATTGTCCATTTCCAAGTACCAGACCATTTGATTTTAAAACCATATTCTACTTTAAGATTAGTAATACTATTTGACTGGTGTTTAATATTTGCTAATGTATAAGTAGTACTACCATCATTCTTAAATACTTGCCATGAACCAGTTGAAATTTGTATTCCTGCAATCTGTTTGTCACCTTCCCATATAGAGTCAAGTCTAGCCTTATCTCTTGCTGACATAAGACCTGCCATACCAGAATTATCATTTTCTAATGCACCTGGGATTGCTTGTGGCAATACATATTGGTGCTTAACGGTTGGCCAACTATTTTCTTTATTATTGAATGTTTGTGTTGTATAATGTAATGTATAGCTTACTGGTGTATAAGTAAATGGGTCTATAGACTTTGTAAAATAAGTACCAGTACCGAAAGTATTGAACTTATCATTTATAGTCTTATATAAATAAGTATAGCTATTTCTGTACATATTATATGTTACTACAGTTGACCATGACTTATCTTCTTTATTATTTGGATATTGGCTTGGATCATAAGTATTGCCATATACATAAGTATTGTTACTGAAATAACCTACACCATTTGTACCAGCAGTATTACCTTGACTAATCCAGAATGCATTCTTTCTATTTGTATCAGAAGTACCAATACCAACTACAAAGTAGCTTGCTTCATCTTTATTAAACTTACCAGTGCTAACATTTGTGTTTGATGAAACCTTTATTCCTTGTCCTAAACCTACACTATAGTTACCATTAATAGCTGTATTTGTATTATCACCTATAAAAGTATGTACTGTTTCTATATAAGTACTTCTTGTATGCAATCTAGTATCATGATTATCATCTGTATAAGAATTGATATTTCCAGATACAACTTGAACTATTTTTTCTCCAGTTATCTTTTCTGTTCTACCACCTGAATTTACTATTAAACTATCATGCTTACCTACTGTAAAAGATCTTTCATTAGTTATAGATTCGGTATGTGCTCCTCCAGTAGTTATATTTACATTGACTTTGTTAGTTACACTAACTTTACCATCTGTTATATTAGTTCTAGTACCACCTACTGCATCTGTCTTATTACTTGAAGTATATTGATATGTATTTCCTGAAGTAGATGTAGTAGAATTACTTAAATTATGTACATTAACATGGCTTTTTGTTACAACTAATCTTTCACCTTCTATTGTATCTGTTATATTACCATGAACATAAGTATAAGAATTTCCGTAAGTATAAATATTATAATTATTACGATTGGTTTTTGTTACAATTCCAGTAATATCTTCAGTAAGTGTTCCTTTAGCTATTACAGATTTATTACCAACATTTTCATCATATTTTGTACTTGCATTAATACTTATGTTAGGAGAAGTTAAATCTCCTGTATTAGTAGAAGTTATATAGAAATTAGTACCTTTATTTCCTTCTTTATCTTTACCTATATAAGTATTTGTAACACCTTTAAAATATGTATTTGTACTAGACTTAATGCATAAGTCATTAGTTACATGAATATGGGTTTTGTTTAAGTCTAAATTAGTAATACCAGATGTTATGTTTAAAGAACCTGTAGTTAAATTAGTACTTTCTGTAACATTTATAGTTGAATTTCCTGTTACGGTTTCATTATTTGTATTAGTTGTCTTATTTGACGTAGTACTATTTTCGTTTATAGTATTACCTTTTATGGTAGTTGTAACAGAAGTACCACTATGAACAGGTTGACCAATATAAGTATGTCTTCTACCATATACATAAGATACATCAGAACTTATATCAACATAAGTACCATCAGTTGCTGTATCACCATGGATACATATTTTAGGAGCAGATAAATATACATTAGTATCAGATCTTTCTGATATAGATTTACTTACATAAGTTCCTAAAGATTCTCCAATATAGTTATAAGATGACTTATCTACTTTATTAAATACATTATTATAAGCATAAGAAGATTTAAATCCGGTAACACTAGAAATAAATGTTGAACCATAACCTTCATAAGTAGCACCAGTTGTTCTAGTATCAGAAGTACCATTGAATCTATTTGTAGTATTACCATTTACAGTAATATTACAAGTATTGTTTTTACCTGTGGTACCTATTGTTTGTGTATAGTTACCTCTTACAACTTCTGTATGGCTTCCATCTACTGTGGTCTTGAAATATCCAGTATTGTGATTGGTAGTATTTGGTCCTTCAATATTTATATCACCATTATGATAGATACCTACAACATTATGACGATTATCTTCTGCTGTACCATTACCTATAGTGAACAATGTACCACTATTTTCTGTATCAGATACATTGTACTTACCTTGTGCATGTTCTGATTCATTATTTGCTATAGTATAAGAACCTTCTGCATGAGATGCAGTAGCATTAGTTCCTGTTGTACTACCTTGTCCTTCTGCATGAGAAGCTAAACCGTTAGTTGTTGTAACAATACCTTCGGTATGTGACTGATCTCTACTTGCATTAGTACCATAACCTTCAGCATGGCTATCATGGTTATTAGCTCTTGATTCATGACCTTGAGCTAATGAATATTCACCTTTTGCTACTGTTCCTAAACCAATAGCAACACTACCTTTACCATCGGCTTTGCCATAGTTCATAGCAACAGATCCTTCGCCAGAAGCAGTACCATTATTTAATGCGGCAGAATTTACTCCAGTAGCAGTACTTATATTAGTAGAAATAGAATTTTCTGCTGAAGCGTTACCTTTATTAAGTGAAGCAGAATTTACTCCTGAAGCAGTACTATTATTTACGGCAAATGATTGAGTATTAGAAGCAGAACTTGAATTCATAGCTACAGAATTTGTTCCTGAAGCAGAACTTGCATTAGTAGCTAATGATTGTTGACCAGTAGCATGTCCTTTTATCAAACCCATAGCACCTTGGCCAGTTTCTGCTATAGCACCTTGACCAATAGCTACACTATCTGTTGATTTAGCTGTACCTTGTATAGAAACAGAATTTACACCAGAAGCAGTACCATCTAAAGATATAGAATTATTTCCAGAAGCAGTCCCAGTCAATGCAATAGCATTAGACCCAGAAGCAGTACCTTTTACTGCAACAGAACTATCACCAGAAGCAATCCCAGAAACTAATGCAATACTATTTACACCAGAAGCTAATGTACCCTTTATACCATGGGCAAATGAATTGACACCACCAGCAGTTGCTTCGGCACCAGAATGGGAATTCTTTCCATTTGCATAAGAACTGTTTTCTGCATGGGCATTTACACCTTTAGTATAAGAACCATTACCTTCAGCATGAGAATTATCTGCATTACTATGTACATAAGTAAAATTACCTTCTGCATGGGCATTTACAGCAGAAACTGTAGTGGTATTACCTTCTGCATGTCCGGCATTAGATTGTACTTTGTTTTTATATCCTTCTGCATGTGCATATTTTCCAGATATGGTATTGCCTTGACCTTCTGCGTGAGAATCATCAGCAGATATAGTATTAGTATGACCTTCTGCATGAGCATGTATGGCATTTATAGTGTTTCCATATCCTTCTGCATGAGATGCTTCCCCATTTACTATATTTTGTTTTCCTTCAGAATGTGAAAAATTACCAGTAGCTACATTATGTGTATAGTCATTGAATATTTCTGCATAAGAAGTAGTAGGAAAATAAACACCATCTGGAAGTTCTTTATTTTCATCTCGATATTCTTTAGATTTAGTATAACTATCATACCAATGACCAACGCCAGTATAATAAGTACCAAGTAATAATGGTGACACTGTATTTTTGTCTAAAGCATAGTCAAGTTCTCTCTTTAAAACTATTCTATCAGCATAATATGTGTTTGCAGCATTTATAGGATCATCAATATGCCCAGTAAATGCATATTTTCCAGTTCCTTCATTTGGATCACTACCACAATATGTGACATACCATGGACCCTTTAATGATCCATCTTCATTTTTACCATGCCCTTTATTTACATAAGGAACTGAAGTAATAAGACCAACATAAAAATTTGATGAACCACCAGTATTAGATTTACCAAGTTCATAAGTAGATGAAGTTTGATTTAATTCCCATAAAAGGTCTGTATATGAATTGCTTAAACTAGCTGCATCAATAGGTTCACGATTAAGACGAGAATTTAAAAAACCCCAAGTCATTTGAGTGGTTTTTATAGTACTTACTGCCATTATACTTTATAAAATATGCTTTGTAATATTCATTTTGATATTTAAAAATAAAAATGGGTAGCCATTTAACGGCTACCCAATTTAATATTGTTAAATTCCTATTAAATTATCCAACTATTTGACTCTGTGGATTACCACTTCTATTATATAAATATTGTGTTAATGGTGCGGCTTCACTAAAGTCATGATCTTCTTGATACGGTGTTTTCTTAATTACAGATAGTCCATATTTTGTAGAAGAATTATCACCAGAGGTTTTGTTTTTGTTGGTAAATGCAATTACTCTATATATCATACCACAATTACCAATAGGTCCATGTGTCAAATATGTATACAATGGAGTAGAACCACCTTGTAATGGGCCTTTCATTAAGTCATTATAATCGGTAATACCGGTATCCAAACCTACAGTACCTAATTTATTTGTATAATATATGTAATTAGATGCTATTGTTGAAGATTTACATAGTCCATACAAACTTGCAGGGAAGGCAACCCATATTGTATTTACTGTAGTATTTATAGTTTGATTATCAATATTATTTATTGACGCATTACTGCTTTGATAATTAGCCCATGTACTATTATATTGGTTTTTATTTAATCCTTTTACTAAACCATCCCACCCATTATTATAATCTCCTTTATCATGGGCAATTTGTAATTCTTTACATGTCTTTTGCGTAGTACCCCAATATATTTTATATCTTCCTCTTATTGATGTTATACCATTACATCTGTATGGTGGTTCATTTGAATTCCATTTTTCTGTTGGTTTAGTACCAGAAGCACCAATATAAGTTCCTTTTTCTGCCAACTGTTGGAAATACATTTGTGAAGGTTCTGCAAAACTATATGATGTTGTTTTCAATAAAGTATATGTATCTTCGGTACCAACAATCAATCCAGTTTTAGCAGTATTGTTTGTTAAATTATTGTTATTTAACACATTAGTATATGTTTGTGTTGCCCTAACTGCTCCTGCCGGATTGTAGGCAAATGAATCCGTTTTACCACCACCTAATGGTTTTCCTAAACTAAGAGTACCACCTAAATAACCAGAGTATTTTTCATTTTCATATTTACCTAAAGATATTGTGCATTGTTTTAATGAACTATTTTGTGTCCTTGAAGATTGATAGCTATTTGGGCATAATTCATAAGTTATTTCTGTTATTCCTTTTGTATATCCCAACATGTTTCCAAGTATGCTACCATATATTGGATCAACATGTTGTAAGCAATCATAAGCTACTCTTTTTCCTGTAAAGTTTATATTGTAATTTACTTTAGTACCAACTTCTACATCAAATGTTGCTCCAGCATTAAAATCTCTATCACCATTGAAATTAACTCTTAATGTAGGTCTGTAATATTCTGGTTGGGTAAGCAACGCCGCCATGATAGTAGTAAAATAAGCTGTAGGTCCTAAACTTGCTACATAAGAATATGACATTGGAGCAACCACTTCACCACCAACTATCATACTACCATCATAATACATCTGGCCATTTTTACGGATATCCATAATATTATGACGAGAATTATTTTTTACATATTTACCAGCATCAACTCCATTTTCTCCAATATATAGTGGATCAGGCCCTTTTGATGTATCTCCTGTTCCTCCATTGCCTATAGTGAAAATTGTTTCGTAACTAGAATCATAAAAATATGTACCAGTGGTTGGATCTGCTTGACCGTCTGGATATCTACCAGGTAAATATCTATTGCCAACTCTTGCAAATTCATTAGGAATCTTATTAGTATCATTGTTTTCTACTAAGAAACCATTAGCAGAATAATATGATCTGTTGTATGTGCCATGTCCTACTTCTGTCTTATTCTTAGATACTGTATAGAAACCATCAGTAAAAGAGTAAGATCCTCTTGATATACTACCAACACCCCCAGAATGTGAGAATTCACCATAAGATGATGTATTGTTTCCTTCTGATATAGAACCTATACCATTAGCATAAGTTGATACACCAAAAGATGAAGAGAAATTAGATTGTGCTGTTGTCTTGTTTCCACTAGCAAATGATCCTTCTCCGTTAGCATAAGTTGACACACCTTGAGAATGTGATGATACTCCATTAGCATAAGTACCATTACCTTCGGCATGAGCACTTAAACCACCAGCATAATTTGAAACACCTTCTGTATGTGATGATTGACCTATAGCTTTAGTACGTTCACCTTCAGCATGAGATGAAGTAGATTCTGCTATTGTATTGTTGCCTTCAGCATGAGAATACTGTCCATTTGCATAAGTAACATTACCTTCGGCATGTGATCCAGATCCAGAAGCATAAGTACCAACACCTTCAGCATGAGCATATTCTGCTGTTGTATAAGAGCCATTACCCTCAGCATGACCAGCTATTGCATTCGAAGTAACATAAGTTTTATAACCTTCAGCATGGCTATAGTTAGAATTAGCTCTACCATATCCACCTTCGGCATGAGATGCAATATTGTAAGCTGATGTATAAGTACCTTCTGCATGTGTACTTGTTCCAGCCGACATTGTTCTGCTACCTTCAGCATGGGCATAAGTACCTTTAGCATAAGAGAAATTACCTTCAGCATGACTGTATTCATAAGCATTAGTTTCAATGCCTTCTGCATGTCCTCCAGTACCAGTTGTAACAGTATTTTTACCTTCTACATGGGAAAATGAACCCATTGCTTTACCACTACCTTCAGCATGTGCATAATTAGCAGTTTCTGTTATCTGGGCATTGTTTTCTGCATGAGAATATGTACCTAATACTGTAGATTTATTTTCTGCATGAGAATGAGATCCCAAATCAGTATTTGTAGCTGAACCTGTAATAGAAGATCCTTCTGTATGAGAATATTTACCATAAGATTTAGATTCTTTACCTTCAGCATGAGCACCTTGCCCATTAGATATAGAACCTTCACCTTCAGCAACAGAATAATTACCATTAGATATCGTTTTACTACCAGTTGCAAATGCACCAATACCATAAGATGATGTATTTGTACCAGTAGCAAAACCAGCCTTGGCATAAGTTGATTTTCCTATGGCTATACCATTTTCAAAAGCAACAGAATCAGCACCATGTACAAATGCATTATTTCCAAGTGCTTTGGAATTAGATCCACCAACATGGGACGACGCTGCAGATATTGCTTGGTTTGAATGACCTTCAATATGTGAATAACTTGAATTTATTGCTGAATTTGATTCACCTTCTACATGTGAATATGAAGCATTATTAGAAGAATTATTGTTTGCTCCTTCTACATGACTAAAATCACTACCACCAGTATTCTTATATCCTTCTATATGGGTAAAAGATCCAGATAAAATATTTGACTTACCCTCAATATGGGACATTATTGGTGATTCACCTTTAAGATTATTTGTTATCTTGTAAGTGTTATAATCATTGAATATTTCATTATAAGCTAATGAACCTCTATCCTCTGTTGCATCTGGCCATTTACCAACACCAGTATATGAAGTACCTAATTGCTTCTTCTTTACAAATTCTCTCTGTAGGAAAGTATTAGTATAAGTAGCAGTCATGATTCTATCAGCATAATAAGAAACATCACTATTACCCTCATTCTTTATTAAGAAAGGAGTATAATAATCTGATTTCTTTTCTCCTTCTGGTATTATCTCAGGACCTTGAGTTACAACAATTTGACCCTTGTATATAGATGAAGTACTAGACTTCATTTCTTCTTTCAGAGAATCATAATTTAAAGGAAGAGAAGATTCATCTAATGGTTGCTTTGTGTTTCTTCTCATTGAGAATGCAACATCTACAACTCTTCCTTTTGTATCATATACTTGAGATGGAATTTTATTACCCATTTTGTTGGCTATTTATATATTACGATTTAGTTAAAAATTGACTTCCAAAGACATAGTATCTGCGAACATTGTGTATTCAATATTTTCTAAATAGAATGTTTTGTATTCTGTTCCATTATAGATGTACTTATCAGAAATATGTTTTTTCAACATTACTGAATTTATTTCAGTTATATCATTTTCAATTCCTGAATTCCAAGATTTCATTATTACTCTAGAATTGTCAAATAATGCACCTGGTAAAGCTATCCAAATAATATATTGTCCTGGTAAGTTAGTTATTTTAAGTTGTCCGGTAGATTTTTTTGAATCAATCAATTTATTTGATTGTCTATTAAGACCATTTGCTGTTACTGGGGCGCTTTGATCTGATATACCCCAGAATACTTTAAATGAGAATTTCTTACCTATTTTTGGAAAATCAGTTTTTTCAGTAAACCCTTCTGCAAATGCATGATCTGTATCTTGTATATTCAAACTTTTGAGTTGTGGGTACAAATTTACATTAGCTTTGCCATGGTTGAACTGATATTTCATGTTAGGATTCAATGTATACTCCTTATTTATCAAGTCTAATGTTTCTGCTTTAGTAGTAGGATTCTTTGTTATAGTAGATATTGAATTCAACAATCCAGTTACATTGTTTAATCCATCTGTTAAAGAAGCTGTATTCTTCAATATGGAGTTTTCAAATGTTAATGTAGTGGAAGAAGCATCATTTAATGATATATCTAATCCAATTGTATCTAAATTCACTTTTGAATTATACTCAATTACTTCATTAGACCAATCTGATAATGAAACATCGTTTATGATGACACTATTCAATACAGGTTTCTTATAAGGATAT
>CALFLM010000019.1 GCA_937880075.1 uncultured Romboutsia sp.
TTAAGCTCACGTCCTTGTACACTAGTAATCCTATCTAAATTTTCTCTTCTTTTTTTATGAAGAAAGGGTGTCCCACTATTTTTTAGTGCTACAGCCCCTTTTTTTATATTTTTACTCAACATTTTTCAATAAAGTACTACTATTAATCCTTATTTGTGTGTTATAATATCATTATTAATTATAAAATATCATTTTTACTTACAAATATATATTAAAGACTTAGTCTTCTTATTCTATAGAAAAGAGGTTAATTTAAGCCTCGTATGTAGAGAAATCTGCATAGGACACAACTTGAATTGCAGGTAATTCCTAAAGCCTAAGTGCCACAACGTAAAAGCGAACAGCTTTAAGCGTGATGGAACGAAAGTAGAAAAAAGTCTTAGGATGGCATATGGTTAAACCCTAAGTGCTGTTATAAATGGATGTTCATGCAGGGAAATCCCGAATAGGGATACCTTCAACGACTAGACCTAAAAGGTCGTACACTATAAGCGATTGATAGTGGAAGTAGGTTGCCCCTAACGAGTAATGTCGAGGGTGAAGAAATAGTCTGCTCTCATATGAAAGTATGAGAAGTTCATAAGAGAACTGCATAAGAGTAGCGACCTTATGTGAACACAAGGTGTTTATTTTGATAAAGACTGTAAAATTATCTAAATTCAACGGAGAACTTTGCGAAAATTTATATACTAATGTATTTTTAATGGGCGCATCTAATTTTAATGATATAACAGTTTTATTTAATAAGGTAATTAGCTCAATTTCAAATAAAAACTGGCTTAAGTTTCGTGATAAAGACTACTTACAAAATGTTTTAAATAACGGTGGATTTATTGTTGGATGTTATGTTGAAGATACATTAGTAGCATGTGCTCTTTGTGAGCCTCCAAGTGGAGATTATTTAAACAATCTTTATGATATTGGTATAAGCGAGGATGAAATTAACTCAACTTATGTATCTGGATATGTAATGGTGGACCCTCTTTATCGTGGCAATTCATTACACAAGATACTACTTGAGACTAGAATTGAAGAATCTATAGCTAGAGGTAAAAGTCATATACTAACTGCTGTTGCAGCTGAAAATATATTTAGTTTAAGAACTATTTTGAGTCTAGGATTTGAAATACAACTTCAAAGAGAGAGTCAATATGGTATAAATAGATATATTTTATTAAAAAAATTAAACTCAGATTCATCTAAAAATAAAGAGATAATTGCATAATAAATTTTTAAAAGTGACTATATAAAAGTAAACTTAGCATTTTTACTTTTATATAGCCACTTTTTACATTTAATAATGCATTATTATAATTTTATTATATTTTATATTTTCTTGACTTATTTACACATTTTTCCGTATAATTAAATCTATATTGGCATTTTATTTTATCTTTTGCCACTATAGATTTAATTCACATATAAGTTTTATATAAAGGGGGATATCTATGTCTTTTTTAGGAAAATTCAAAAATAAAAAGATTAAGGTAGTTGTTGTAATTACAGTTGTATCTAGTTTATTGATAGGTGGTTACTATTTGTATAATAAAGAAAGTAATGCGGTTCAATCTGAAGAAAACTATGTGGAAACTTATACAATTGCAGATAATGAAAAGATATTTATAAATGGAGTCATACTTCCAACAAAATCGAAAGAGTTTAGTATGCCAACTGAGGGCGAAATAAGTAAATTAAATGTTACAAATGGAAAAATTGTTAAAGAAGGTGATGTTTTATTTACTATAAAAAATGAATCAATAATAAGTGAAGTAGATACTTTGAAAAGCCAAATAAATGAGTTGAAAAAATCAAATGTAGATAATGACCCAATAATAAACGCTGAAATAAATAAATTAGAAGCTCAGGTTTCTGCATTAAATAAAAAAGCGTATATAGACACTACTGCTCCTTTTGCTGGAAAAGTATATTTAAATGATCAAAATGGTAATTCTGAATCTGCTTCAATGATGACTCTTCAAAGCAATACATTTTATATGAAAGGTCAGACTAGTGAACAAGATTTATCAAAACTTAAAATAGATGATCCTGTAACTGTTACAATTTTATCTACAAATAAAAAAGTTACAGGTAGAGTTAGTGCAATATCTGATAGACCAACATCTAGTCAAGTTGATAATACGGCTAATTCTTCTCTATCTTATTATGATATAGATATATCATTTGAAGATCAAGAAAATTTAGTTAATGGATTTCATGTTCAAGCTTGTATAGAAATAACTGATAGCTTATGTAAAATACCAAGTTCATCAATACTTAAAGATGAAAATGATAAACCTTATGTATTTAAGAGCTATGACGGAATATTAAAGAAACAAAAAGTTGAAATCCAAAGCCAAAATGATGAATTCACAGTTGTAAAAGGCGGACTTGATAAACAAGATGTTATTATTAGATACCCATCAGATGAAATGAATGAAGGCGATACAATTCCTGTAGATACTTTAAGTGTTGATACTGAAGGTATGCAAAATGAGTAGTTTAATAAAGCTTAAAGATATTAATAAGTATTATAAGGTGGGTAAAGAAAAATTTCATGTTTTAAAGTCACTAAACATTAATATAGAAGAAGGCGACTTTGTAATGATAATGGGAAAATCAGGTAGTGGTAAAACTACTCTACTTAATGTATTAGCCTTTTTAGATAAATTTGATACTGGTTCATATTTTTTTAATTGTGAAAATGTAAGTAACTTAAATGAGAATCAACGTTCATCTTTTAGAAATAAATATATCGGATTTATTTTTCAACAGTTTAATTTAATAGAAACATTAAATATTTATCAAAATGTAGAACTACCTCTAATTTACGATGGAAAACTAAATAAATCTGAAAGAGAAAATATAATTAAAGAAAAATTAAAACAAGTTGGTCTTTTAGATAAAATAAAGAGTCTACCACTTCAACTGTCTGGCGGACAACAACAACGTGTAGCTATAGCTCGCTCTTTAGTAAATAACCCTAAACTTATATTTGCAGATGAGCCAACAGGAGCTTTAGATAGTGAGACTAGTGATGATATTATGAGTTTATTAAAGGACTTAAATAACCAGGGTAAGACTATAATAATGGTTACACATGATGCTGACTTAGTAAGGTATGCTACTAAGGTTATACGACTTAAAGATGGTGTGTTATATGAGGAGGCTTCCAATGAATGTAATTAAGAGTTCTTTAAGTAATTTGAAAGGTCATAAGCTTCGTGTTTTAGTTACCTTACTTTGGATTATAATGGGGATAACTTCTTCTATATTAGTAAGTTCTATAGGAAATGGATTAAAAAAAGAAGTTACGGATTCAGTTAATCGTGTAAATCCAAATAAAACTAGAATCTATTTTGAATCAAGTGACTCTAATATGGCTAATATGGAAACATTTTTAAACCCATTTAAATTAGAAGATATTGATGAGTTATCATTTATAGAAGGTGTTGAAAGAATAGGTGCTAGTAAAGATGATTTCGGTATGGGACCTATGTATTCTTCAGATGCATATTTTGATAAAAAAACTACATATGTAGATATTAAAGAGTTTAAGGATGATGATAAAATAGTACCTGTATTTGGTAGAAATTTTTCTTATGATGATGAGAATAGAAAAGTTATAATTATTACTATGCAAAATGCAACTGACTTATTTGGCAATCCAGAAAAAGCTTTAGGAAAAGGCATAACTATAAATAATCATATTTATGAAGTAATTGGTATTGTTGATGAAAATTCAATTAAAAATAATGATGAAAATAATATTAATAATATGTACTATGGTAATATGAATTATATATATTCATATATGCCTAGTAAAGCATTCAATGATTTAATGAATCAATTTTCTTATCCTCAAGAAATATATTCTCTAGATTTAGTTGTATCTAAAGGATATGATATGTATGAAGTTTCAGGTAATGTTATAAATAAACTATATGAATTACACCCTGATATAAATGGTTCTTATAATATTAATGATCCTACAGAGGAAACTAAGGAACTTGAATCTATGATTTCTACAATAAATAAATTCGTAACACTTATAACTGCTATATCAATGTTTGTAGGCGGTGTTGGCGTTATGAATATAATGTATGTCTCTGTAATGGAACGTCAAAGAGAAATAGGTATAAGGCGTGCTATAGGAGCTAAGCCTTTAGATATATTAATGCAATTTTTAGTTGAAGCTATATTTATTACTATTTTAGGAGGTATAATAGGTATAGTAATTGGATTTATAGTTGTAAATTATGCATCTAATTACTTGCCATTTAAAGCTATCCCTAATATTAATAGTCTACTATTTGCAAGTGTAACTACTGTAGTTACTGGAACTATATTCGGTATTGTTCCAGCTATTAAAGCATCTAAACTAGATCCAATTAAAGCTATTTATAAATAAAGCTTTATTTACTATATAAAAAGAGATTGCTTAAAAATCAAGTAATCTCTTTTTAATTTATATATCTTACATAAATAATAAACCTTGTAAATTTACAAGGCTTTTTATTATGAGTTCATTATTTTTTTCTCTCTTATTTTACTTTTTAAAAAGTCACTTAATTCTTCTATTCCTCTATTATCTTTACAAGATACTTCAAATACTTTAATATTTTTATTTAACATACGTATATCTCTATAGAATTCATTTATATCGAAATTAGTATGGTCTATAATATCTAGTTTGTTTAATATAACTACAGATGCACTTTTAAACATTAATGGATACTTAAAAGGCTTATCATTTCCTTCAGTTGTACTCATAACTACTATTTTCATATCTTCACTTAAATCATATTCTGCTGGAAATACTAAGTTTCCTATGTTTTCTATAGCTAAAAAATCTAATTTATTTATATCTAAGTTGTCAAGAGATGTTGAAATCATACTAGCATCTAAGTAACATAGTCCACCTGTATTAAGTTGGATTACATCTATATTATGCTTTTCTATCCTCATTGCATCTTTTGCAGTATATAAATCCCCTTGGATAACTGCCATATTATAATGTTTTTTGATATTTTCTATCAATTTTTCAAGTAAGCATGTCTTTCCAGAACCAGGAGATCCTAATAAATTTATAGTAAATATTTGTTTCTCGTTTAATAACTTTCTATTTTCATCTGCAAGTTCATTATTATTTACAGGTATATTTTTTTTTACTATTATTTGTTTCATAATATCCTCCCTCGATTATCAAAGTCTTAATAGACTTATACTTCATATATATTTATGTATTAACAAAAGTCAATATTCTTTTTATATCTTTATGTACACAAATTTAATTTATAGAATAATATACTACTAGTACTACATTACAAGGGGGGGACTTCATGTTACAATCGTTATTATTGGTTTTTTCTTTATGCTTAGATACTTTTGTAGCTAGTATTGCTTATGGTACAGATAAAATAAAAATACCTTTTTACTCTTCGATTATAATAAACTTAGTATGTTCGGTATTTCTAGGTGTTTCTTTATTTTTAGGAGATGCATTAAAAGATATTTTACCTATTAATGTTGCAACCTTTCTTAGCTTTGTTCTTTTATTAGGACTTGGTATATATAGAATATTTGAGGTATTTTGTAAAAAGTATATAAGGAAGTTTTCTAATAAAGATAAACCTCTTACTTTTAAAGTTTTTGATTTTAAATTTGTTCTTCAAATTTATGCAGATGAAATAAAGGCTGACTATGATAATTCGAAATTACTTAGCGCTAAAGAAGCTTTTTATTTAGCCATTGCTCTTTCACTAGATAGCTTAGCAGTTGGATTTGGTAGCGGATTAGGATATGTAAATTATTATCAGGTTATAATACTTTGCTTTTTAGTTGGTATAGTTAGTTTGATATTAGGAAGTCAGTTGGGAAGACATTTTGCCAATATAATAAATGTAAACTTATCTTGGATATCTGGTGTACTTCTTATTGTATTAGCAGTTATAAGAACTTTTTAGGCCTTTAACCTATTATATATATTAATGTATAATAGGTTTTTCTATAATTTACAAGTAAACATTTATATAGCAAAATGTTATAATGTTTTTATAGTATAAAAGCGAAAATATTTTATATTATGAAAATTTAATTAATTTTTGGGGGATTAATTGGTATGACATGTAACTGCTGCAATAGTGCAAATTTCAACTACCTAACATCTAGCACAAACTCTACATACACATACTGTAGAGACTGTAATACCAACTTTGATATAGCTTATAAAAATATGACTATTGACTCTATGTTAATAAAGTTAGTAGAAACTTTAAATTATTTGAAAACAGACCATTTAAAAATTGAAGTAAAACAAAGCTATAATACAATTGGACTTATAATAAATAACATTAATGTTTTTCTAACAGATTTTAAATATGAATTTTTAAAAAAAGATATATACTATATAGAAAATGTTATTTTCGAATTAGTTCAAGATTTTCCTGATTTTGATTTATCAAAAGTTGATATAATAGTGTGCAATTAAGAAATAAGAGAGCTTATAATTAAAAGCTCTCTTATTTTAAATATCCTTTTATTCCGTGTTCTAAGTTATATAATTTATTAAAGCCTTCCATAGCCAGTAAGTTACATGCTGTAATACTTCTATGTCCACTTCTACAATAAATTACTATATCCTTATCATTATGTTCTTGTAGCTCATCTATATTATATAGTAAATCTTGTAATGGGATATTTATTGATGTTTCTATATTAATTTCTTCAAATTCATCTTCACTTCTTACATCTATTAATAATATATTTTCATTATTTTGTATTAACTCTTTTAATTCATTGCTACTTAAATTTTTATAGCCCACTAAAATCACCTCGCCAAATTTAGTATAACATCTTTATACCCTACTTTCATGCAAATTACCCAAATTTTTTAATAAAATAAAATATATCAGTAAATAATATATTATATAAAAATTTAAAAAGGAGATATTTATATATGGCAAATTATACTGGTGTTGTAAAGTGGTTTGATAATGATAGAGGATATGGATTTATATCGGCAAATGATGGAAATGATGTTTTTGTACATTATTCAAATGTAAAAGAAAATGGACATAATAAAGATTTACACGAAGGTGAAGAGGTATCATTTGATGTAGTAGAAGCACCTAAAGGTCTTTCTGCTATAAATGTATCTAAACTATAAATTAAAATCCCTTATAATATAAATTATAAGGGTTTTTAATTATTTTAAGAAACCAGCTTCTTCACTTGTCATAATTTTACTAGATAAACATAATGGACATTTTATATCTTCTTTAGTATAATCTATTTCATATATTTGACCACATACAGCACATCTAAATTTACATAAAGTATTACATTTAGGTTTATCATTTACACTAATATCTATAATACTAATTTCATCTTTATCTATAAGTGCCTTAGTTATTTTTTCTCTTGCGTTATTTAGTATATTATTATACTCCTTAACATCTGTATTCATTATGCTTGCACATTTTTTATCATTAAAATTATTTATATCCTTCAACTCAAGTGCCTTGAGTTCAATAGTTGTAAGTTCAACTTTCATACCCAACGACCTCCTTCTATACATATATTAATTATATGTATAAAATTTAGGTAATTGTGTATTTACTTAGGAATTTTTGTGTATAGATATTTTTGAACTATTTAAACTAATAGCTTCCTCTTGTAAGTTATATAAGAGATTTTTTAAGTCCCAGTTGATTGATGTTTCTGTTACTGTAGCTAATAAAGGCCTTTGAACTTTTAATCGTTTTAAATTATCAGATACTGCACTAATCATTCTACTTTCTATGTTATTAAATATAATAGCTCTTCTATTTATTTTTTCTTCACTATCTTCTAATAAATTATCATCTAATATATCTTTTATAGTAGTGTTTAAGTTATCATTTTTTAGTATAATAATATCACTTATTCCACTTAATCTAAATACACTCTTTATTTTAATTAAATCTTTATTATTAAAATTAAATACTAAAGCACAACTTCTAGATTCTGTAGTGCTTAACTCCTTTAAATTTTTAAATGTCATATTAAACACATCCCTTCATTTTTTTATTTAAAACATGTATTTTTAAATTTATTTATATCGACTACTACTTTATTTAGCTTAGAGTATTTTGATGTAAATGTAAATAAATAAAATATAGTGGTTATATTATCTATTGTATATTATATTTTATCATTTTATAGTAAACTTTGCCAATCTCTAAACACATTATTATCATATATACTTTATTTACTTTGTATATAACTAATATTTCATATGTTTAATTAACTTAGTTTTTATTATTGATTAGATAAATTAACTATAATATAATGAATAAGTTATACTAAAGTTTTAGGAGGTTCTTTAATGAGATTAAACAACTACATAAGTTCAACTGGACTTTGTTCAAGACGAGAAGCTGACAAGCTTATTGAACAAGGAAGAGTTACTGTAAATGGAAAAAAAGCACAAGTAGGTCAAAGCGTAGAGGAATGTGCTATGGTTAAGGTAAATAATAAGCTTATAAAACCTAAAAATAACAATGTTTATATAGCACTTAATAAGCCTGTAGGTATAACTTGTACAACAGAGCGTCATATAAAAGGAAATATTATCGACTATGTTAATTATCCAGAAAGAATTTTCCCAATAGGAAGATTAGATAAACCATCAGAAGGTCTTATTCTTTTAACTAACGATGGAAGTATAGTAAATAAGATACTTAGAGCAGAAAACAAACATGAAAAAGAATATAAGGTTACTGTTAATAAAAATATAACTCAAGAGTTTATAAATAAAATGTCCAGTGGTGTTCGTATATTTAACCCTGTAACTAATAAATATGTAACTACTAACAAATGTATTGTTACAAGGGTTAATAATCGTACATTTAAAATAGTTCTAACTCAAGGTTTAAATCGTCAAATACGTAGAATGTGCGAGGTATTTGGATATTCAGTTGAAAAGCTTCAAAGAGTTAGAATCATGAACTTAACCTTAAAAGGTATCCCTTATGGGAAATGGAGAGTTTTATCTAAGAATGAGGTATATGAATTAATAAAATAAAATATATCTAATTTTCAAATTTATGTATATATGATATACTATGATATAGTTTAAAAATTTAATATGTATTTAGGGAGGAATATTTTTGTCATTTTTAATTTTAATAATAGGATTTGCATTACTTATAAAAGGTGCAGATGTATTTGTTGAAGGAGCTTCATCAATTGCAAAGAAATTTAATGTACCTTCTATGATTATCGGATTAACTATAGTAGCTATGGGTACAAGTGCACCAGAGGCTGCTGTTAGTATTACATCATCTTTAGCCGGACAAAATGATATGAGTGTTGCTAACGTTGTTGGATCAAACTTTTTTAATATTCTTGTTGTGCTAGGAGTTTCGTCTATTATAGCTAAACTTCCAGTTCAAAAAGATACTATAAAGAAAGATACACCATTTTTAATATTAATTAGTGTACTTCTATTAGTATTTGGATTTAATTTAAAATTAGGAAGAATTGAAGGCTTAGTACTTTTAGCATTATTTACTTATTTCTTAGTTAACACTGTAAAATCAGCTAAAAAAGCTACAGAAAGTGGTTCTTTAGAAACTGGTGAAACAGCTATAGCTATAGAAACGGAAACTAGTAGTGAAATTTCTCTTCCTAAAACTATATTAGTATCTCTTGTAGGTATTGTAGGTATTGTAGTTGGTGGAGATATGGTTGTAAATTCTGCAACATCTATTGCAACATCTCTTGGTATGAGTGCTAATTTAGTAGGTCTTACAATAGTTGCAGTTGGAACTTCTCTACCAGAATTCGTAACATCTATTGTAGCTATAAAAAAAGGTGAAACTGAGATAGCTATTGGTAATGTTATAGGATCAAATTTATTTAATATACTTTTAGTTTTAGGATTAGCAGCTGTAATAAATCCAATATCTATGAGTATATTAGCTTTTATAGATATAATATTTATGGTTTTAATAACATTACTATTATACGTGTTTATGAAAAAGAGAAATTCTCTTGTTAAAAGTCAAGGAATAATATTAGTAGTTTTATATATAGCTTATATGACTTACACTATTATAAGATAGTTTGTAACCTGATAGTTTTACTATCAGGTTTTTTACGATTAAGGATATTATAATACTTTAAAAAATGTTGATAACTTCTGAATGTAAGTAATATCAATAAATTGGTTTTGAGCGTAAAAAAGATTTTGAAATGCTTCGCCCACGCAGTGGCTCAAGCAACGGACGAAGTCGTTGGCGACATGAAATGTTTCGCCGACACGTCGCTCAAGCGAAGCGAATTTTTTATTGTTTATATGTTAATAGTCTTTATTAATTTTAAATATTTAGTATAATAATATATAAATAAAGACTATTTTAATTAAAAGTTTTGAAAGGGATATAGTTATGTCAAAAAAAACAGTAGTTATAACAGGATCGTCTAGAGGTATTGGACGTGCTTGTGCTATATTATTTGCAAAAAACAATTATAATGTAATTATAAATTATAATAAATCAAAAGAATTGGCCGAAGAACTATTTAATGATTTAAAAGATGCTGGGTACTCTGTAGATATATTTAAAGCAGATGTATCTAATAGATTTGAAGCTAATTCACTTATCAATCATTGTATAGGAAAGTTTGGTAAAATAGATGTATTAATAAACAATGCAGGAATTAGTCAAAATAAACTTTTTACAGATATAACAGATGATGATTGGAATAAAATGATGAGTACTAATTTAAACGGTATTTTTTACACAACTCAAAAAGCCCTTCAATATATGTTACCTGAGTGTAGTGGCAAAATAATAAATATATCATCTATATGGGGAATGGTTGGAGGCTCTTATGAGGTACACTACTCTACTTCAAAAGCTGCAATAATAGGAATGACTAAAGCATTAGCAAAGGAACTTGGGCCATCTAATATTCAAGTTAATTGTATAGCCCCTGGAGTTATACAAACAGATATGTTAAATGGTATAGATGAGGACATTATAGAAGGTTTAAGACAGGAAACACCTTTAATGAGAATTGGAACAGTTGAGGACATAGCAAATTGTGCATTATTTTTAGCTAGTGATAAGTCAGATTTTATAACAGGACAAGTTATAAGCCCTAATGGTGGATTTGTTATATAAAAATTCGCTTTGCTTAAGCGACGTATCGGCGAAACACTTCATGTCGCCAACGATATGACACTCCCTACTACTTTGAGCAACGTGTTGGCGAATCATTTCGGTCACATATGTTTCTCAAAATATCTTGTTTATATGTAAAAAGATGGCCTTTAAAAGACCATCTTTTTATTTTTAATATCTATATTGTATTTATAGTTACTATAGGTTTTCTTAACATATAGTTTTTATCTACTTTTATATCTAACTTAAGTTTAACTATTTGTCTTGCATGTGGTGCTGACTCTATAGGTTCTCCGTCTTCATTATACATTTCCTCTATAGTGGCAAACATAGTTTCTTTATATGGTCCTATAACTTCAATTTTATCTAATACATTCATTTTATTTCTTTGTTCTACTATATATAAATCATTTTCTGCATCATAATCTCTAACTATACCAACAAAGTCATAGTTTCTAATGTAAGATGCACTTTCATAGTTATGAGCTTTATCACTTGGTCTATCAAGGAAGAATCCTGTACTGTAATCTCTATGACTACCTTTTTTTAGCTCATCTAACCACATTGGATTGAACTTCCAGTTTTTTGGGTCTTCATAATATGAATCTATAGCCATTCTGTAAGCTCTAACTGTAGTAGCAACATAATAAGCTGTTTTCATACGTCCCTCTATTTTAAAACTTGTTACACCAGATTCTATTAATTGAGGAATATATTCTATCATACATAAATCTTTTGAGTTAAAGAAAAATGATGAATCTATTCCACTTATAACCTTTTCATATTCACCATTTTCATTCTCTTCTACTAAATCATACTTCCATCTACATGGTTGAGCACATGCTCCTCTATTTGCATCTCTTCCTGTAGTATAATTACTTATTACACACTTTCCAGAATAAGACATACACATAGCTCCGTGTACAAACGCTTCTATATCCATATCTTCTGGTATATTATCTCTTATACTTCTTGTTTCTTCAAGTGATAGTTCTCTTGCTGTTACAACTCTTTGAGCACCTTGATTGTACCAAAATTTAGCTGCTACAGAGTTACTTGTACTAGCTTGAGTACTTATGTGTACTTCCATATTAGGTATTGTTTTTTTAACTATTGAAAATACTCCTGCATCACTAACTATAACCGCATCTACACCTATCTCTTGAAGTTGTAAAAGGTATGGAGGAAGTTGTTTAAGCTCTTCACTTCTAGGTATTATATTTATAGTAACAAAAACTTGTTTTCCTAAGTTATGAGCAAACTCAACTCCTTCTTTCATTTCTTCTATAGTAAAGTTTTTAGCAGCAGATCTCATACCAAATATTTCTCCACCTATATATACAGCATCTGCTCCATAAGTAAAAGCTATCTTTAATCTTTCTAAATCACCTGCTGGTGCTAATAATTCTATTTTTTTCATGTTGTCTCCTTTATCTAACTATACTTTTATAATAAGTTATATTACCCAATTATAATGCATATAAAACCTTTTTATTGTATCATTACTTTTTTATCCTTAAATACTTTTAAGTGTGAAATATACATTATACTATTAATTTTTGTATATTTTAATATTCTTATAGATATTGGTATATTAAAAGAGGCAGTATTATCTATTTTGACAATACTACCTTTTTATAACTTAAATTAGCAAATTATTTTAGTAATAAAAACAAAAATCTGCTTCTACACAGAATTGATTTCTACTTAAAAGGCCACCGTAAGATATTGTTATATAATTCATTTGTGAATCTAAAATTTTATTTATTATTATTTTATAACCATCTACATCATATAAGTTATCATTAGAATTAGGTTCATCAAGCTCAAGGTCTATTTTAGCCTCTGATGTCATAGTTACACATCTTGTAAGTATTCTTATACATTGTTTATCACTATTTTCTAATAACTTATCTAACTCTCTTTTAGCTTCATTAGTTATTAATATACTCATTTCCATTTTCGTCATCTCCTAATGTTTAACTTCTTTTTTATAATATCATTTTTAATAAAAAATAGGTAGATATAATCTACCTATTTTTTAAATTATTTTATAATTTAAATATTATTTTCATTCTCTATAAAACTTGATTTTAATTATTTAAATTTTATTATTTCAAAATTTATGATATCTAAATATTTTATTATTTAATCATTTACTCCAACTTTAGCATTTTATACGTTTATATCTATCCTCAAATACTCAGAGCCACTATTACCTAAATCAACATTATTAACAATTTATTTTTTAGGATTTTTTACTCTTACGAAATATTTTGTATGAAGTAATTCATGGGCTTTGTGACTCATTGGATAATCTAGGTATTTATCATATATAGCTTGAACATGAGGGTTTTCATTTGATACTCTAAGTTCTAATGAACTATCTATATTATTTAATCCATCTGCTCTTTGCTTTAGTGTTTCAACCCTCTTTTTAGCTTTAGGTTGTCCACCTCCACCTACGCATCCACCAGTACATGCCATTATTTCTATAGCGTGGTAGAATTCTTCTCCAGATCTTATTTTATCTAGCATTTTTGCAGCTTCTCTAAGACCATGAGCAACACCTATTCTAAGTTTAAGTCCATTGACTTTTATATCACAGCTTCTAAATCCATCAAATCCTCTAAGTTCATGGAATTCTACTTTTTCTAATTTTTGTCCTGTCATTTTTTCAACAGTCATTCTAGTTGCAGCTTCTATAACTCCACCTGTTCTACCAAATATTATACCTCCACCAGTATATTCACCCATTATTGAATCTATTTCTTCGTCTTCTATTTCACTTAAGTTTATTCCTGAATCTTCAAATATTTTTATAAGTTCTCTAGTTGTTATAACATAGTCTACATCATAGTTCATACCTCTTGAGAACTCTGGTCTAGATGATTCATATTTCTTAGCAACACAAGGCATTATAGCTACAGATATAAGTCTCTCTCTTGGAATAGCCTTATCTTTTGCCCATAAGTCTTTTGCAACAGTTGCAAATATTTGCATAGGTGATTTTACAGATGATGGAACATCTAGCATATCAGCATAGTTTTGTTCTATAAATTTAACCCATGCAGGACAACAAGAAGTAAGTATTGGAAGTTTAACATCTTTATCTCCTGCGAAATATTTTTCTAATCTATATTGGAATTCTGTTGCTTCTTCCATTATAGTTAAGTCTGCTGCCCATGTAGTATCAAATACATAATCTACACCTAATTTTCTAAGCCCCGCGGCTATTTTTTTCTCAACATTTGTACCTGGTTCAAATCCAAATGCTTCACCTATAGCAACCCTTACAGCAGGTGCCATTTGAGTTATAACTAACTTATTTGGTGTTGCTAAATCTCTTAAGAATTTAAATGTATTATCTCCTGCAGTTATAGCATTTACTGGACATGCTGATATACAAGCACCACAATGTGTACATCTAGTATAATCTATGTAATGTTGCTCTTTACGTTCTCCGTCTATACAATCTACAGGACATGCTCTCTTACAAGCACCACACCCTATACATCTATCCGTAATCGTAAGCTTTGTAAGATGGTTACATTGTGATGTTTTACATATATTTTCATCTATATGTTCTTCTATTTCCTCATAGAAATTACTGATAATTTCTTGTATTATATTATGATTTTGATTTAGCTTTTCTTTTATTTCACCAGATAATCTTCTTAGTAAGTATACATCACGCATATTAGATCTTCCCTTACTTATACGATCTAATACTCTCCATATTCTATATACTTCTTCTTTTACTTCTAAGTACTTTTTATATATTTCGCTTTGGTTGTTATTTTCGATTTTACCTATTAAATAATCTACATAGAAAGTTGCATATTGAACTATACAATCGTCTTCAGATAATATTATAATACTTCTACTGCTATTTTTATCAAATAAATCAAAATCTAAAACTTTATCTAGGCTATCTTCAGTTAAAAATCCACCAAATGGAATTCCAAGTTGTGCTGCTTTAAAGTTCTTTTTGTCTAATATTCCCCCACAAATATCGATTATATCATTAAGCGTTGCATTTTCAGGTACTTCTACTATTCCTGGTTCATTTATTTTACCAGATACCGCAATCTTTCTTTTACCTTCTTCTATAATTTGATTTAGTTCTTCTTCCCCAAACACAGAAAATACAGATCCTCTAGAACTCTGTATAAGTGTAGTTTTTTTATCTGCCATCTCTTTAACTCCTTATTTATAATTTTTATCCCTTTTGTAAAGTTTAATATTTTAAATATTAATTGTTATTTTATTAACTATCATTTTATCATATTTTAATATATAATACATACATTATTTTGGACAAATTTAAAAAAAATAATAAGCCATATAGGCTCATTATTTTAAGTATTTATATAATGGTAGTTTACTTACTTACTTTATTAATTACTTAAAATATTAATTTTAAATTTTATCTACAAGCATAAGTATTACCATCTACAACTTGAACAGCTTGTAAAGTAGGTGGATTACCTATTATATATAGAGTGTATATCTTATTTGGATTTAATGTTACTTTAAGCGGTAATACAACACTTTTATCAGTATTTAGTACTACATTTACATTATATGTTCCAGGATTTAAATCTACATAATCTGTTCCTTCACCAAATTCTATATCTTCAAATAACATCTCACCGTCAACTAATATATCCACACCTGGAGTATTTGGTGATAAATGTATTATTCTTATTGGACTATAGTTTTGAGAAGGTGATTTTGATACTTTATCTGGTATAACTAATAGACCTAAATTATCTGAATTTCCAGTAGCCGCTACAGTAAATATTTGTTGTGATGGTATATCTACTATTTGATTTATAACTGGTCTATCTTTTTGCCCAGCTACATATACAGAAACATTATATTCACCTTCATCTAAGTATACATATCTAGTAAAATCGCCAAATGCTAAATTACTAAAAACCATTTGATCATTAACATACACATCAACATTTTGCGTTTGAGGTGCAGCATGAAAAATCCTTACTAAGGAACTATTGTTTTTTATTTCAAAGCAATCCATATTATATCCCCCTATTTACACATTTAAACACTTTATATAATATGTTGTTTTTATTTATTTAGTTCCTTTATATTTTAATGTGAAATTTTAATTATTTTTGATACTTAAAATTCCATAGGTATTAATTTATCTTCGCTATATCTAGCTATAGCATATAAAGCATCAGATAATCTATTTATATATTTTATAAGTAAAGGGTTTACTTGTTCTATTTTACCAAGAGATATTATAATTCTTTCAGCTCTTCTACATATGGTTCTTGCTATATGTAAGTGGGCTGATGCTAAGGATGTACCTGGTATTATAAATGAATCTAATCCTTTTGCTTCTCCCATATACTTATCTATTATACTTTCTAAATTTCTAATATCATCATCACTTACTACTTTATTTAATTTCTCTGTATTTTGAGTTGCTAGCTCTGCTCCTATATAAAATAAATCTCTTTGAATATTAAATAATACTTTTTTCTCATCTTTATTTATATAGTGCATACACAATCCTATGTATGAATTTAATTCATCTATTGTTCCATATGATTCAACTCTTATACTATCTTTGTCAACTCGTGTTCCATCATATAATGATGTTTTACCTTTATCACCTGTTTTTGTATATATTCTCATCTTCTTACCTCCTTATATATATTAATACCCATTACTTAATTATTAATCATATTTTAAGTATACTTCTTAACTTAATGGAAATAATTATGATATCGCTTCACATTATCACCATACGATTATTTCTAACCCCTACATTAAAAGGCAGGTAGTCCTGTCTTTTAATTTTATAAGGAGGATATTATATGAAAAATAACTTAAATTACTTGAAAAATAATTTGAATTTATGTGGTTATACTTTACTTAGAGTAACAAATAATAAAATTCTTATATTTAAATCTTTTTATAAATATACTAAATGTATATATATATCCTATATAGATAACCATATAGAAGTTAAAATAGATAAAGTATTTGACACTGAAATTTACCCTGAGTATATTGAAAGATTGATGGTTAAAAAGAAATGCTTTGATAATATTTGCGACTCTTTAAAGTATATTCAAAGAAGTATCGTTGTATAGTTATTT
>CALFLM010000020.1 GCA_937880075.1 uncultured Romboutsia sp.
CTGCTATTTTTCTTTTAGATAACCTCATTAACAATGCTAACTTAATGACATTGGCCTCTAAAAGCTCTATTTTATATTTATCTAGATTTCTATCTCTTCAAATTCATGATTTTTTATATCTCTATTAAAGAAATATTCTATTATATCTCTTCTTTTTACTATACCTATAAATACATCATCATCATCGACTACTGGGATAAAGTTCTGATCCATCAATTTAAGAACAAGCTCTTCTATATTTTTATTGATGTTTACAGTTATATTCTCTACCCTTCTGTCTATACTCATAACAGATATATCTTCCATTTCTTTAATATCAAATTTTCCATCCTGCTTTATCTTCCAAAGTAAATCTCCCTCTGTTATAGTGCCCTTATATTTTCCATCTTCACCTAATATAGGTACTGCAGAGTATTTATAATAATCCATTTTTTCCATTACTTGTCTTAATGAATCATCTTCAGATACATATGCTACATCAGTTTTTGGTGTTAAAAAGAATAATACGTTCATATATTTTTTCCCCTTCTGGATTAATACCCTTTTATTAATATCTATTTACATTTTAAGGTATTTACATTTTTTTTGCAACACTCACTAATTTTTAAAAACAATATTTAATTGTATTATTCTTTTATACTGTTTTTCTTTTTACAAGCTCTGGAACTATCATTTTGATTTCATTTTTTGCATCTACATTTTCCAACTTTTTATTTAGTATTTCCACAGTTTCTCTTACCATATACTCTATTGGTTGTCTTATTGTCGTTAAAGAATAAGATTCCCACGAAGCCATCTCTATATCATCATAACCTATTACAGCAACATCTTCTGGAACCTTCAATTTAAATGTTTCTCTTGCAGCATCTACCACTCCAAGTGCTATCAAATCACTCGTGCAAAAAATAGCAGTTGGTCTATCTTCCTTAGATAGTAATCTTTTTGCTGCATCATATCCTTTTTCATAATCGTACTCAGAATATTCTTCTTGAACATTAAACACTCCGTATTTCCTTAACCGAGAATAAAAACCTACCTTTTTTTCAACTTCTTCACTTGTTTCTCTATATCCGATATAACCTATATTTTTATGCCCCTTCTCACATAAATACTCCGCTACTTTTGTAGCACCTGCAACAGGATCTGCATATACCATGCTTATATCTATTCCAGGTATAAATCTATTAAATAAAATCAAAGGTATCTCGTTTTCTATTATCGTTTCTGCCATATTTTTATTTATAGCTGAAGCTGTTATAATAACTCCATCAACTTGAAATTGTATAACCTTTCCTATGATATTTTCTATATTATCTGTTCTGTCTATTTTAAATACTAAACAATGTTTACCTTTTTCTTGTAACATTTCAACAAATAAGTTTATTATCCTATTGTAGAATGGTCCCAAACCATGCCCTACTACAAGACCAACTATATTTGTTTTTCTACTAATCATCCCTCTAGCTATTAAATTGGGTTTATATCCTAATTCATCAGCAGCTTTTAAAACTTTTTTTCTTATTTCCTCTCCAACGCCTCTTCCGTCTGGACTGTTAAATGTTCTAGAAACTGAAGACTGAGAAACCCCTGCTAATTTTGCAACATCCTTAGATGTAATATTTTTATTAAAAACTTTTACTTCTTTTTCTTTCATATACTTAATCCCTCTATAACTTAATGTTTATTCTATACTAATATAGTTTAACATTATTTTTTTATAATATCTATGCTTTCCTTATTGAAAAAATCATTTAATATTCTTTCATGATGTTCTGTATGATTTTGAGGGTTAAATGTTAATTTTGAAACTACAATAAATACGATTGTATTTATTAAAAGTGCTGGAAAACTTAAAAAATAGCCTCCAATATTGACTTTTAAATACTCCATTAAAAGATAAGAACTCACACCTGATATAAGTGCTACTGCCGCACCCTTTGCAGTTGCTTTTCTCCAATATAACCCTCCTATAACAAGAGGAACTATCTGCACTAATCCATTAGTTGCATAATTTACCATAAGAACCATTAATAGAGTCTCGTACTGGCTTAATATCATAGCAATTATACCTAATACAAATATTATAATTCGAGTAAGCCTAACTTCATTATGTCCATTTTCTTCCATAGTGCTTTTTATTTCATCATAATTATAGTATCCCAAACATTTTTCCTTTGCTCTAATCTTTTTTATATTTGTAAATATATCATTAGACACTATACCAGAAAGAGAGATTAATGTACTATCTAAAGTCCCTAATGTAGCTGCTAATATGAAGGTTGTTACAAGACCCATTATTAAAGCATTTCCACTATTATTTATCATTAATAGAAGAGATTCTTCTGGATTTGATACTAATAGCCCCGAGTCTGATAACCCTAAAGCTGCATATGCAAATACTACAAATACAACTAGCCATATTCCTGATAAAGATGCCATAAGTGCTGATTTTTTTACACTCTTTACATCTTTTGCTAAACATATACTCATATAATTAGAAGGATACACCATCATACAAATAGCAGACATAATAATTGAAGATATCCAATAAGGCTCTGTATATATACCATTTGTATCAAAAATTATCTTTTCTGGTGCTACCTTTTGAACTTCTGCAAAAATATTTATTATATTCCCATCATAATAATGGAATGCTATATAAAATACTGTTATCAAAGAACCACAAAGCATTAAAACAGCTGAAAAACTATCTACAGCCGCAACAGATCTTATCCCACCAGTTATTACATACAACATTATAACTGAGAAAGCTATTATAGATCCTACTTCTATACTTATTTTTGAATTAGAAGCTACATTTACTACCATTCCAAGTGTTTTAATTTCTGTTATAAGCCAAATTATATTAAAAGACAGTATTGTACAAGCTATAAGCAATTTTATCCACTTTGTTTCATATCTTAATTCCATAAAATCTGACAATGTAGACAAATGATATTTTTTAGAAATAGGCCAAATTTTTTCACTTAAAAAATACATTATTATTCCAACCATACTACATGATACAATTGATGTTATAGCTACAAAACCATAATTATAGCAAAAACCTACTCTTCCAGTAAATGTAGTTCCAGAATAAAATGTTACTATTGTAAGTAGACCAACAACTACAGCAGGCATACTTTTGCCTGCTGTGTAATAATCTTCAAAACTTTGATTTATTTTTTTCTCTCTTGCTTTCTTTGAAAAACTTGCTCTATATGATAATACTACTACACATATAATATAGGATATCATCATAAGAAACGGAACAATCATATTTATCTCTTTCATAATCATTAATCCCCTTTTTTATTATTTCCTTCTTCATATTTGTATAGTATATACATAAGAAGAACAATTATAGAACATAAAGTTATAACCACAAATAGGAATAAGGGAATTCCCATAAATAAAACTGGTTTATTGTATATATGCATTAATGGGGGCATTAATAATAAAAAACAACCACTTATTAATATTAAAATAATCTTTCTAATTTTACTCATATTTGAATTCCCTTATTTAACCTTTCTATTATAAATTTCTACTTATTCTTTACAAGAGTTTCAGGAAGAAATGCCCAAACTACTGCTCCTGCTATAAATACCGCCATTGCTATGTAGAATAAAATCATCATTCCCATGCTTCCTGTTGCTGCTCCTGCAGCTGCTGGTACCGCAAATGTAGATATTATACGTCCACCATTAAAAGACATTCCCGAAGATAGAGATCTATACTTATCTGGGAAAAGTTCTGTATAATAGGCACCCCAAGCACCTGAGTAACCAGCCATTATACCTACTCCAAATGTAACCGCATAGAATGCATTTATACTATTTGCATCTAATTTAGTATACATAAATACAAACGCTGCACATAATAGCATTCCTATTAAAGGTACTTTTCTACCAAATTTATCTGCTACTGTTCCCCAAATAAAGTATCCAAATAACTGTCCTAATCCTTGGAAACTAAAGATTGTTCCTGCTACTGCAGCTGATAATCCTATAGTAGTAGTAAGGTATGTTGTCGCATTGTTTGAAAATACAGAATATGCTGTAAAGTTTGCTCCTGATAATAGTATTGTTCCTATTCCAATCCATAAGTATTTACCTTTGTACATACTAAGATAACTTATTTTTTCTCCAGATTCTTTACCATTTTCATATAATTCTCTAGTATATTTATAATCATCTGGAACAAAGAATATTGCTAATATTGCTCCTATTATAGGTGGTATTATTACTGTATACATAAGTATTCTCCAGTTAGCATCTCCTAAAGCTCCATATACTTTACCACCAAATATCATAGCTAAAGAGTAAAGTGCTGTAAGTGTAGCTGCTAATTTACCTCTATATTTACTTGGGAACATATCCGCTATTAAAGGCATGGCACATCCGAACACCCCTCCTAAAACTACACCTGTGCAAAATCTTGCAACCTTCCAAATAAGAACATTTGTTGGTGCTAGCATTGGAACATATGTAGTAGCTGCTATTAATAATGCAATCAGTATTATTGTTCTTTTTTTACCTATTCTTGTTGATAGAGTACCGAATATAAATGTCCCTGGTATAGTACCAAAAGACATTACAGCAAATATCTCTTCCGACTGTTTAAGAGTAAAGCCAAATCCTCCATTTGCTACATCTGCTATCATAGTTGGTTTTATAAATGTACCAACCATAAAATTATAGCAATAGAAAAAGTATATTACCGCTATTGCGAAAAAGGCAATCATTCTTTTTGTTGAAGAGATATCTTTACCTAATATTATATCATTATTATCTTTCATCACAATCTCCATTCCTTTTTAATTCTTATTCTTCATCTTCTAATCCCATATATTTCTGTTTTAATGCATCAAGAGCATCAAATGTATCCCATTCTTCTATTATTTTTCCATCTATTACATGGTAATGATTTATTCCCATTATATTCATTGGTTTTCCTGAAGGCTGACCTAAGAATCCTATTCCATCATTAATTCCACGTAATCTCCATCTTATAGATACATCGTATCCATCATTATTTGGTCTATCAGTACATGTAACTCTTTCTACTTCATAACTACCACTTGGTACAGATGAAAGGAAGCTTATTATCATACCCTGTATTTCATCATATCCATTAAGATCTTTATCGCATATATAATGTATTACCGCATTTTCATGGTAGTATTTTTTTACATCAGATATGTATTTAGCATTATATACTCTACTACACATTTCAAGCATCATTTCTCCAACAGAATCATCTTTTGCTGTGTATTTTTCTGGCATAAACTGACCTTCCATAGATTCACATAATCCATAATTCGCCTGTAAAGGATTTACTTTATCTTTTGAAGCTTTAGCCATTTTTTTAGCAAGTTCATGTGGATCAAATCCTAACTGAGTAACCATCCATAAATTGTCACGAACAAGCCATTCTTCATGTATTCTATTTGCTGTTGTTGCACAATCTATAACTGTTCTGAAGTTTATTTTTCTTCCTGTTGCTGGACCAAAATTACTATCACCCAAATTAGTTGCTGTTGACATAACTCTATGAGAAGAAAGATATCCTTCTTTACCATAGTTTGACCATATAACATTTTGTCCTATAAGTCTTCTATCTGGGAAAGCATGTAATGTTGCTAGTGTATTTGCTACTACATCTTTTATTCCTACAAGACTTGAAGTTCCTAAATGCATTGTTACATTATTATGGTAAGTATCGTATATAACACCTATTCCTTTTTCTTCCCATATCTGGTGAGTTATTTTCATTATATAATCAACAAAATCTCTATACTGTGGATCAAACCCTACCATTTTCTGTTCTCTTTTAGTTTCTTTTGAAAAGTCATTATAATCTTTTACTCCTACTGGTGTAACTTCTGCTCCATTTCCATAAAATACTTTATTGCTATTATAAGCAGTTTTTACAGTTTCTTTTTTAGTTTCCATTTTACTTACTCCTCGTATAATATATTTAAATTTAATTTTATTAATTTTCATTCCTATCTCA
>CALFLM010000021.1 GCA_937880075.1 uncultured Romboutsia sp.
TTAACATTAGGACCTATTAATACATCATTACCTATAGTTACCTTAGCACAATCAAGTACTGTTAAGTTATAATTTGCATAAGAATTTTCACCCCAGTGTATGTTATATCCATAATCACATCTAAAAGGTGGCTCTATATAAAATTTTTCTCCAACTGATCCAAATAAACTTCTTAATAAGTTATCTCGCTTTTCTATTTCATTTGGCTTAAGCATGTTATATTCATATAAAACTTTCTTAGCATGCTGTCTTTCACTAGTTAATTCTTCACCAAAAGCTAAATACAACTTTCCCATTATCATTTTTTCTTTTTCTGTCATGATATTTATTCCCCTTATTCTATTATTTTAATTTATATATTATAGCTTCATATGGTCTTAGATTTATTTTTTCTATATCTTTACTTGAATCATTATAGTTACTTAATAAAATTTCACAGCCCTCATACTCTATAGAATTATCTAATATAAATTCTTCATTTTTATCATAGAAGTTAGACACTACTAATATTCTTTCATCATTTAATTCTCTTATATATGAAAATATAGATTTATGATCTTTATATAATAATTTAAAATCACCATATACAACTACATCTTCTTTCTTTCTTATATTTATAAGTTTCTTATAATGATTAAATATTGAGTTTTCATCTTCTAGATTATTCTTAACATTTATATCTACATAATTTGGATTAACCTTTAACCATGGTTTTACTTTACTAAACCCTCCATTTAAGCTATCATCCCATTGCATAGGAGTTCTTGCATTATCTCTTCCTTTAGCATATATAGATTTCATTATATCTTCTTCTTTATAACCTTCACTTATACGTTCTTTATACATATTTAGAAGTTCTATATCATTATATTCATCAATACTATCAAATACTACATTAGTCATTCCTATTTCTTCACCTTGATATATATACGGAGTTCCCTTTTGCATATGTAGTACTGTTGCTAACATTTTAGCACTTAATTCTCTGTATTCTTTGCTGTCATTTCCCCATCTTGAAACTATTCTTGGAAGGTCATGATTATTCCAAAATAAACTATTCCATCCTTCATTGTCTAATTCAGTTTGCCACTTATTAAATACTTCTTTTAACTTTATAAAATTAAGAGGAGCTAAATCCCACTTAGTTTTACCTGGTATTTCATCCAGAGATATATGTTCAAATTGGAACACCATACTAAGTTCATTTCTACTAGGATTGCTATATAATTTAGCTATATCTGGAGTAGCCCCCCAAGTTTCTCCTACTGTTAATAAGTCACTTTTTCCAAAAGTGTTTATATTCATTTCATTTATGTATTCATGAAGCTTAGGACCATTAGCAGTTATCAACTTATCAGGCTCTTTTCCTACTAAGTCTATAACATCTAATCTAAATCCACCTACTCCTTTATCTATCCAAAAGTTTATCATATCGTATAACTCATTTCTAACTTCTTCGTTTTCCCAATTTAAATCTGGTTGTTTTTTAGAAAACAAGTGTAAGTAGTATTCATTACTATCTTCATCTAATTCCCATGCGCTTCCACTAAATGTTGATTTTATTTCATTTGGCTCTTTTCCATTTACTGGCTTTCTAAACACATAATAGTCTCTGTATTTACTATTTGGATTGTTCTTAGCTTCTATAAACCACTTATGTTCATCTGAAGTATGATTTAATACTAAGTCCATTACTATCTTTATTCCTCTATCATTAGCTTCTTTTAACAAATTGTCCATGTCTTCCATAGTACCAAATTCATCCATTATATCTCTATAGTCACTTATATCATATCCATTGTCACCATTTGGAGATTTGTATACTGGTGATAGCCATATTACGTCTATTCCTAATTCCTTTAAATAATCAAGTTTCGATATTATTCCTTTTAAATCCCCTATACCATCATTATTACTATCACAAAAACTTCTTGGATAAATTTGATAAACTACTGAATTATGCCACCATTTTTTCTCTAACATATTGTCCCCCTATTTTTTATTTAATTGTAATATATCTATAATGCTATTATAATAAAATAAAAGTATTAAATTCTATAAATATATTGATATTTAATAACATAAAACTGACTTTAAGGGGATTATTATGGTAAATAAAAAACTTGGGGAAAAAAGAAAACATGGTAACTTTTTATTACCCCTTGGAATTTATGATGTAGATTTAGGGGATAAAGAATTTTCAATATCTGCCCATTGGCATAAAGAAATCGAAATAATACTAGTAAAATCTGGTGAATTTAATTTACAAATTAATTCTGATTTTTACACTTGTGAATGTGGGAACATAGTTATTATAAATTGTGAAGAACTTCATTACTTAATTTCTAAAGAAAATGTGTATAGTGAGTTTACAAGTTTAGTATTTGATGTTTCTCAACTAAATAGTTCTATACTTGATAGCTCATCAGTTAATTTTATAACGCCTATTTTAAATAAAAAGTTTAAATTTCCAACAATAATAAATGAAAATTCTACTTGTTATAATAATTTAAAAGAAATAATTCTAAAAATTATTAAAGTTTATAGTCATAAATATTATGGTTTTGAACTAGAAATTAAGGCTTTAATGTTTAGTTTTTTTGCTAATATGTTTAAAGAAAACTTGATAATAAAAAAAGATTCTACATTATCAGATGACAGTAAAATTTTTAAGATAAAAGATGTCATAAAGTACATAGAAAATAATTATAAAAATGATATAAATATAACTACATTAGCTAGTATTTGCCACTATAATGAATATCATTTTATGAGGTTTTTTAAGAAATACACTGGTAAAACATGTGTTCAATTTATAAAAAATTATAGACTAGAAAAAGCATATACTTTACTTAAAAGTACAGATTTCCCTGTTACTCAAATTTCTTTTGATGTAGGATTTTCAAATGTATCTTATTTTATAAGAAGTTTTAAGGAAAAGTATAAAGTCACACCTAAAGAACTTAGGTTAAGAGTTTATGATTCATTTAAAATATAACTATTGATATGATTATTGTTTAAGTATATCATATAGTTTTTATAGTCTAATTTATTATACGTAAAAAATTCGCTTCGCTTGAGCGACGTGTCGGCGAAACATTTCATGTCGCCAACGACTTCGTCCGTTGCTTGAGCCACTGCGTGGGCGAAGCATTTCAAAATCTTTTTTACGCTCAAAACCAATTTATTGATATTACTTACGTTCAGAAGTTATACACATTTTTTAAAGTATTATAATATCCTTAAGAGTAAAAAATCCCTAGAGTTTTTACCTCTAGGGATTATATAAAATAAGATTATTTTAAAACTACTCTCTTGAATTTTTTCTTTCCACGTTTTATAACCATACCGTCACCAGCTAAAGCATATTTAGTGAATGTAGCTTTTACATCAGATACCTTTTCTCCGTCTACAGTTACTCCACCTTGTTCTATGTTTCTTCTAGCTTCAGATCTAGTTGGTGCAAGTTCTGCTTTAACTAATAAAGATATTAAATCTATAGCTCCATCAGTTAAATCTGATTCTTCTATTTCAGTCGTAGGCATATCAGCATGAGCGGCTCCTGAGAATAAAGCTCTTGAACTTTCTTGTGCTTTTATAGCTTCTTCTTCGCTATGAACAAGTTTAGTTAATTCAAATGCTAATACTTCTTTAGCTTCGTTTATTCTATTTCCTTCCCACTTTTCTATTTCTTCTATTTCTTCAAGTGATAAGAATGTTAACATACGCATACATTTGAATACATCAGCATCAGCAACATTTCTCCAGTATTGGTAGAATTCAAATGGAGATGTTTTGTTAGGGTCTAACCATACTGCACCATTTGCAGTTTTACCCATTTTATTTCCTTCTGAGTTAAGAAGTAAAGTTATAGTCATTGCATATGCATTTTCACCTAATTTACGTCTTATTAAATCAGTACCAGCAAGCATGTTACTCCATTGGTCATTTCCACCTAATTGCATTTGGCATCCATATTTTTCATATAAATGATAGAAGTCGTAAGCTTGCATTATCATGTAGTTAAACTCTAAGAAGCTAAGTCCTCTTTCCATTCTATTTTTGTAACATTCAGCAGTAAGCATTCTATTAACACTAAATTGTGCCCCTACTTCTCTTAATAATTCAACATAATTTAAATCTAATAACCAATCAGCATTATTAACTAATAAAGCTTTATCTTCTCCAAAATCTATAAATTTACTCATTTGCTTTTTGAAACATTCACAGTTATGATTTATTTGCTCTGGAGTCATCATTTGTCTCATATCTGTTCTTCCTGATGGGTCACCTATCATAGTTGTTCCACCACCAACAAGTGCTATAGGCTTGTTTCCTGCCATTTGTAATCTCTTCATTAAACATAAAGTCATGAAGTGACCAACATGTAAACTATCTGCAGTAGCGTCAAATCCTATATAAAATTTTGCTTTACCTGCATTTATAAGTTCTTTTAATTCATCTTCGTCAGTTACTTGAGCAACTAGTCCTCTAGCAACTAATTCATCGTATACCGTCATAGTCATTACTATTCACTCCTTATAATTATTTTAGATATAAAAAAAGCTCTCATCCCTATATAAAGGACGAAAGCATTGCTTACGTGTTACCACCTTAGTTTATCAATATCTCACAATATTGACCTTAATAAGTACGCCAAAATTTGGTTATACTTTAGCACTGTAACGTGTGCCAATACGTTAATCCCTACTAGTTGTTATCTTTGGGGATTACAGCTCTAAGATGTATTCAAATTAACTTATCTATTTCCTTTCACCAACCGGAAACTCTCTGAAAGACTACATTAATCTTACTTATTCTTTTCATAGCATTTATAAATTTATTTTATAAATAATTGTTATATTTACTTCATTATATTAATCTGTAATAATTCTGTCAACCTATAATATAATTTATTTCTTTATTTCGGTAAAAAATTTTCAAATATTATATTATCAATATATTTATATTCTTTGCTAAAAGATTCCTATTCAGTTGCAAAATTATAAAAAACTGTAACTTTGTATACAAGTGCTAAAGCTATTGATAATATAATTATTATCTTGGGATTCTCCATATCCCACACCCCCTATAAGATTAATTCATTAAATTATCTAATATATAATTTTACCTTACCCTTATATCTACTCTTTTATCTAGTACAATATTAAATAATATTATAAATAGCACAGCTACTTTAAACGCTAATACTAGCATTAATATTGTTATTAGTAGTCCATATCTTGCATAGGATACTTTTTGATATTTTGATAATATATAGTTTTGAATTACATTATACCCATCCCTAATAACAAAATAAGCACATAAGTAGCCAGCACATGTAGATATAGTTATTAAATATGTATTATTTATTTCTATATTCATAAATCTAAACATTTGAAAAATTAATAAATATAATGAACATCCATAAAATACTTTCTTCGAACAAGCTATAAACCTAGAATACATTCTAAAATTCCTAATAATATTATACTTTCTTCTAGAGTTATTCTTTAATATTTTTAATTTATTACTAAAGATTAACCCTAAGTAATATACACTAAACATCATTCCAAGTGGAAACATTGCAATTAGTAAGTAATGTATTTGCAACTTCTTTATTATTAAAGAACTTTATATACCCCTTAAATTCCTGCATAAAGCTATAACCGATTAACTTTGAAGCATATATATCTACAAATACCATAAGAAGTACAGATAGTATAGATCCATATACTAAGTCATCCATTATAGTAGTATTCATTTGTAAAAGAACACCACAGATTATCCCTAAAAGAACACTTTGACTTGCCCAAATAGCTGTACCAATATCACCTAGTACTAAACCTGTTATTACAAGTGAAGTTACACCTGATAATATGCTATATTTAATGTCACATTTTAAGCATATTACAACAAAAAATATTGGTACTATAAAATCTAAATAAAATGTGTATCCAAGTCCAGTAGATACAAAGAATATAGTTCCTACAACAAATAAAGCCGACATAAGTGCAGCTTCTGTCATTTTTTGAGTATCATTCAAGTTAAACATCTCCAAATCTTATTAATTAATAATTATAAATATTAATTATATCACTTCTTTATAATAAATTCTAATTAGAAATCTAACTATTTAGTAGATTTGATAAAAAATTAAATTATTTAAATATATTTATATTAAAATACTGTTTTTCCCATAAAAAATCCTACTATTACAGATATTTTACTGTAATAGTAGGATTTTAATTAAGCTAATACTAAGTTTTTATCTTTATAAGTTACACAATCTAGAACTAATTCTTCTCTAGAAACTGCTAAATCAGAAATTTCTTTATTATTATATATACTAAGCTTAAATCCTAAATTAAACTCTTCAAACTTGCATCTATATTTATCTAGTTGCCATTGACCACAAGAATTTGTTCCTACTCCATTTTGTTTGTAGTCTATATTAAATACTATATAGTCTCTTTTTTGTAAATCAATAGTATGCTTAGCATATTCTAAATCCGTATCTTCATAGTATGATGCACTAAAATCTAGTTTTTCATTAGCTACTGCCATTAATGACATACCTCTATCATTACTTAATCTTACCCAAGAACAATCACTTCTGTTTCCATTTTCTTGTGGAGTTACATAATTTGTAAATAATCCATCTACATTATTTTCATATACCCCAAATAAATTACATTCCTTACTATCAGCATAAGATTCTCCTGGACCTCTTCCTTTATACTTAACATTATCTAAATCTTTATTAACTTTAAACTTTAGACCTATTCTTGGTAACATATCTGGAGCTGTATCTACTCTTCCACTTGGAGTTCCAGATACATTTATTAATATATCTCCACTACCTAAAACAATATACTCATAAGTTGATTTATAATGCCATGCAGAGTTTGTAGTACCATTTATAGTCTCAACTTTAAATATTAATGTATTTTCTTTTTCTTCATAAGAAACATTTTGTACTACCTCATGCATTAAATGCATAAAGTATTTTTTCTTATAATCTTCAACTACGTACATATCATTATCTATTGGAGCTCTCCAGAAGTTTAATCTTGGACCTTCTTCAACTAAAATATAATCATCTCTGCTTATTTCAAGTATATTACCTCTTACTAAATCAAATGATACTTTGAAATTTTCACCTTTTGCAGTTAATTTACAATGCTCTTTTATAACTTCTAAGCTTCCTTTTGGAGTTATTTTAACTTTCTCAGTTACTATTGGTAACTCAAATTGTGCAGTTGCTAATTCATGTCCTGCATCACACCAACAAGTAGCCTCTTTTAATATATAATATATATTTAAATAGTAATTTGCTCCTTGCGTTTTAGCAAAGTCTAATGTGTATGGTAATTGTATCTTTGCTTCTTCTCTACCTGGAACTGAAGGCATTGGTACTCTTCCTGAGCTTATAACTTTATCATCTTCTTTTATAGTATAAACTAACTCTAAACAATTTAAGTTTTTAAAATCATATCTATTTATTACTTTTATTAATCCTATTTCTAAGTCAACTATATGAGTTTCTACTGGTTCTATAACCTTTTTATACTCTAATAACCCTGGAGATACACTTCTATCTGGCATTATAAGTCCATCTATACAGAAATTTATGTTACTTGGGTCATCTCCAAAATCTCCACCATATCTATAATAAGTCTCTCCACTATCTGATTTACTTTCTATACCATGATCAAACCATTCCCATATAAATCCACCTTGTAATTTGTCATATGCATAGAATAAATCTTGATATTCCTTAAGATTTCCTGGGCCATTCCCCATAGCATGGCAATATTCGCATAATATATGAGGCTTCTTAATATCTTTTATTATTTTATCCATTAATAATTTGTTGTCATGCTCTAACCAAGTATACATTGTACTATATACTTCTGATACTGGACCTTCTGATTCATCTACATTAAAATCTCCTTCGTAATGAACAAGTCTTGTTGGATCCATTTCTTTAGCAGTTTTAGCCATAGCCTTAAAGTTACACCCAAATGCTGATTCATTACCTAATGACCACATTAATATACATGGATGATTTTTATCTCTTTCTATCATTCTAGTCATTCTATTTACGTATGATGTTTCCCAAGCCGGATCATCACTTATCCATCTGTAATCTCCTGTAAGTTCAAATCCATGGCATTCAAGATCTGTTTCATCTATTACATACATACCATACTCATCACATAAATCGTATATATAATGAGAGTTTGGATAATGTGCTGTTCTTATAGCATTTATATTGTGTTGTTTCATTAATACTATATCTTTTATCATCTCTTCTTTTGCTACAACTCTTCCATTTCTAGGGTTGTAATCATGTCTATTTACACCTTTGAATTTAATTGCAACACCATTTACTAAAAACACTTCACCTTTTAGCTCTATTTTTCTAAATCCAACCTTTTGTGGTATTACTTGAATTAATTTATTATTATCGTATACAGATACTAATAATGTATATAAATTCGGCTCCTCTGCACTCCACTTTAGAGGGTTAGCTACTTTCTTAGAATACTTAACTACTCCATTTTCAACATTAGCAGTATCTTCAAATACTATATTTTGATTTCTATCTAATAGTTCAAATTTTATATTTTGATTTCTATCATCTCTAAATTTTAAATCTATATTTAAAATAGCATCAATATATTCACTATCTAAATCAGTAACTATTTTTATATCTTCTACTCCACATATAGGCTCCGAATATAATTCTACATCTCTAAATATACCACTTAACCACCACATATCTTGATCTTCTAAGTATGTTCCATCTGACCATTGGTATACTCGAACACAACATTCATTTTCATCAATTCTTACTAAATCAGTTATATCAAATTCAGCTTGTATTCTTGCACCTTTACTATATCCTACCTCTACTCCATTTATCCATACATTATACGATGAGTCTACACCATTAAATTTAAGTATTATTTTTTCTCCTAACCAAGATTTATCTATAGTGAATTTTCTTTTATATATTCCTGTTGGGTTCTCTGTTGGAACATATGGTGGATTTATCGGAAAGTTATACCACAAGTCTGAATAATGCATTTTACCATATCCTTGTAGTTGCCAGTTACCTGGAACTACTATATTATCCCATGTATCAGTATTAAATTCTTCTTTATAAAATCCTTCTGGAGAATACTCTGGAGCATCTAAGAATAAAAATTTCCAGCTCCCATTTAAGTTTTTAAAATTGTGAGTATATTTATTTTCTCCAAGAAGCGCTAGCTCTCTATTTGGAAAGCTTTGAAAGTGACTTCTTGCTTCTAATCTGTTAACTCCATCAATTTTTATATTTTCCCATAGTTTCATAATCTTTCTCCCCTAACTATTTATTTTTGATATAAATTACCGAGTAATCAAATTTTAAGTTTAAATTACTACTATCTACTTATAATTTATTTAAAATCAAGTTGCTAAAATTGTTTTAGCAGCTTGATTTGTATACTACATAAGCTTAATTAACTATTTGTGACTTCATTTGCTACATCTTTACCAACTTTATTCTCATATTTCTTCCAACATATTAAAGCAAATCCTAAGAATATTACTAATCCTAATACATTATATACAAGAACAAATATTGGATTTGCAGAGCCTTCTGCTAATGTTCCATTTAAATAAGCCATAATATCTGATGGTGATGGTACTGATGATATTACAAATACAAAAGTAAATAATGCTAAAAGTAATACTCCTATTCCTATACCAAAACTTCTTGACCCAACTTTAAAGCTTCTTTCAACGCTAGTCTCTTTTTTTGTTCTCAATACTATATATCCTACTAAGAAGAATAATACTGGTATTAAAGATGTAGATGCTGTCATATTTATTAAGATTTCAAGTAATGTATCTACTGAACCTATTCCAAGTGCTGGTATTATTAATAGTATAGTTACTATTACAGCTTGAAGATAAAGAGCATTTACTGGATTACCTTCTCCATCTGTTTTAGCTACCCATTTACCAAATATACCTTCTGGTATTTCAGAGAATAATACTTTAACAGGTGCTGCTGTCCATAATACCAATGAACCAAGACTTGCTAGCAACATTATAAATCCAACTATATTTGTTATTATATTTCCTATTCCATAGTGAGATCCTAGTATCTTAAATGAATCAAATAATCCATTTGAAAAATTTCCATGAAGTGTTTCTGCTGGAACTATTATACCTACTGCAGCTGCGCCTAAAGCATATAATATACCTACAAGTAATGTTGAAAATAACATTGTTTTTATAAATGCTTTATTTCCACCTTTAACATCTTTTATATAAACCCCTATACTTTCAGCCCCACCTACTGCTTGTAATACCCATGCTAATACCATGAAGTATTTCCAATCAAACTTTGGAGTAAGGGCTTGTGATGTAAATTCTTGTGCTGGTGATTTACCTAATAATAGAATAACTCCAAAAGATAAAACTATAAATCCTATTCCAAGAATCATTCTTGCAATACCTGATAAATTTGTAACTTTAGATATCCAACTAACCCCTTTAGTTGATAATATAGTTACTCCCCAGAAAAGTATTATTGATATTAATACTGTTTTTCCATCGAATACATTTTTGCCAACAAAAGCATATGATGCATATATTAACGTTTTTGGAAGTAATGATGTAAAGAAAAATAAATTAACGAAAAAATATGACCAAGATCCTAGAAATGCCCATTTTGCACCTAACGATGTTTTTATCCAACTATTAATTCCTGATTCTGAATTTTCATTTGCTGAAGCAAACTCCCCTATCATTAATGCAAATGGAAAAAAATAAAATATTGTTCCAAATAAATAAGATGGTACAGTAGCTAAACCTATATTTACACTACTATCAATAATATTTCCAAATGAAAATACTGCTGTAAATGTCATAAGCATTAATGAACTTGAACTAAGACTACCCCTTTTTTCACTCATAATGTATCTCCTTATTAATATTGTATTTTTGTTATATAAACATATTTTCACAACGTAAAAATTATTTAAAAAAAACTTAAATTTGTTAACTTATGATGTAACAAAACGCCATATATTTATTAACTTATAATATAGTAAAATGCCGTAAATACGTTGTTAAATATGTTTTAGTTTTATATCCCCAATATATAAAACGTTTTCTTGATAATTTAATAATATACATTTACAATAGAAGTATCAATATAATACTGTTGCAATGATTTGTATTATTGTTGCATTATTTTTAAATGGAGGAAATAATCATGGAGCAATTTGGTATATTTTCAACACCTGAAAAACCTAGTAACGAATTATATATTTACGAATGTGGATTTGAGCATTGTAAACCAAGAGATCCTTATCAGTATGAGCAGATAGATTATTATTTGATTCATTATATATTAGATGGTGAAGGTTTATTTTTTATGGATGGTAAAACATATCACTTGAAAAAAGGTGATGGCTTTTTTATACCACCTTTTACTGATAATAACTATTATCCGATAGTAGAAAATCCATGGGTATATAGATGGATTGGTATTAATGGAACTCGAGCTAAAGAACTTCTTAATATGTGTGGATTTAAAGATGGAAACTATCTATTTAACTATTCAAAAGATAAAAAAATAGATAATTACTTCAAAAATATATATGAAAGCTGTACATCTAATAATTTATTTGAAGGTTTAGGATATTTATATCAATTCTTATCAACATTGATTAAAGAAAATACTAATACATATGAAGCTAATTCATCTATTTCCAAAATATACATAGAAAAGTCAATTAATTTTATAAAAGAAAACTATAAAAAAAATATATCTGTATCTGATGTATCTGATTATCTTAATATAAATAGAAGCCATTTCTTTAAAATATTCAAAAAATATATGATGATAAGCCCTCAAGATTTTATAGTTAATTATAAAATAAAACAATCTTGTGATTTACTTAGAAAAAGCAGTTATTCCATATCTGAGATAAGTAGCTTAGTTTGATTTTCCTCTCCATCCTATTTTTCAAAAATTTTTAAAAAAAATATGAATATAACACCTATAGAGTATAAAAATTTATTTGTTAAATAAATCTTTATACTCTATAGGTATCAAACTAAAAAGACAGGTATTAATCTGTCTTTTTAGTTTGTTTTAACTTGATTTTTTAAAGCTTTTATCTTTTCTTCATCACTTATTTCGGAATTTATTATCTCTAGTATTTCTAATATTCTATTTTCTATATTTTCATCAATCGTTATATTTTCTAATTCCCTATTGTTTATATTTTCCATAACCTCAACTCCTTTATTTGGAGTATATCCAAGTTTTTATTTTTTAAAATAAATTAACTCATTATGCTAGTTAAATTATTTTAAAATGATATAATAAAACTTATAAAAAATATAAAAGGAGGATAATAAATGTTTATAATAAAGCACTTTAATGATTTGAGTGTAGATGAGTTTTTTGAAATAGCTAAAGCTAGATATGAAGTTTTTGCATGTGAACAAAAAATTACCCAGGAAAATGATTTTGATGATATTGATAAAAAATGTTATCATATTTTCTCTTTAGATAATAATACAATTACATCATATGCAAGGATAATACCTAAGCAATATAGTAGTTATGAAGATACTTCTATTGGAAGAGTTCTTGTAAATAAAAATTACAGAAAAAATGGATTAGCTAAAAAATTAATGCTAAAATCTATTGAGTTTATAACTAATAACCTTAATGAAAAGCATATAACTTTATCTGCTCAATATTACATAAAAGATTTATATAAATCTCTAGGTTTTAAAGAATTATCAGATGTCTATAATGAAGTTAGTATTCCTCATGTAAAAATGAGATTATAAACTATGCAAAATAAAAGTGCCTAATTTATAACTTAGGCACTTTTCGTTTATTTCATAATTTTTTTTATAGTATTTATTCTATTTTTATATGGTGGGAATACTAGTTTAATATCTAATTTAGTATTCTTTTTAACAATACTTTTACTATGGGTAAATGTATCAAAACTACTTTTTCCATGATAACTACCCATACCAGATGAACCTATTCCTCCAAAAGGTAAATAATTAGATGCAACATGACTTATAGTATCATTTACACAACCTCCACCAAATGAAAATCTAGTTATTACATCTTCACTAAAAGCTTTATTTTCAGAGAAAACATATAAAGCTAATAGATTTTTATGTTTAGATATATAATACTTTATATCTTCCATATTCTTATACTTTATAACAGGAAGTATTGGACCAAATAGTTCTTCACTCATAACTTTATCATTTGAGTCTACATTTTTAAGTACTGTCGGAGATATAAATCTATTTTCAAAATCAACTTCCCCTCCATATGCTATCTTATTTTTATCATGTTCAAGAATATTTTTTAGTCTAGTCATATGCTTATCATTTACTATACGTCCAAATTCCTTATTATTTTTTATATCTTCACCGTAAAATTCTTTTATTACTTTTATGAATTCTTTAACTAAATCATCATATATATCTTCATGTGCAAGTACATAATCTGGTGCTACACAAGTTTGCCCTGCATTTATAAGTTTTCCCCACATAATTCTTTTTGCACTTATTTTTAAATTAGCCGTATTGTCAATTATTACAGGTGATTTACCACCTAATTCTAGAGTTATTGGTATTAAGTTTTTACTTGCTTTTTCCATTACTATTTTTCCTACATTTACACTTCCTGTGAAAAATATATAATCAAATTCTAAGTCTAGTAATGCACTATTTACTTGATAATCTCCACTAACTACAGCTATGTATTCTTCATTAAATGCATCTTTTATCATTTCAATTATTACTTTTTCAAGATTTACAGTGTATTCTGATGGTTTCAAAACAACTGTATTTCCACCTGCTATAGCACCTACTAATGGCTCTATAAGTAGTTGGAATGGATAGTTGTATGGACCAATAATTAAAACACTTCCATAATGATATTTATAAATATATGACTTTCCTGGAAGTTGAGCTAAATCATTTTTAACTCTTTTAACTTTTGCCCATTTTTTTATATTTTTTATAGTGTAGTCGATACTACTATATACAAATCCAACTTCATTTGAATATGATTCAAATATATGTTTTCCTAAATCTAATTCTAATGCATTTATTATATCTTTTTCATATTTTTTTATTATACTCTTTAGCTTTTTTAGATTTTTTATCCTCTAAATACTTTTTTTGCCTACTTAAAATATTTTCATGTTTTTTTCTTATGCCCTTTAAATTTATTAAATTATCTTTATATTTATTCATATTACACCTCTTACTTATTCTTAACTCTATACTAATCTTTAATTTAATTATTTGCAAACCTTATTGTAATATTTATTTTATCATAACTTATACAAGTTATATTTATATATCTATACTTTATACTTAAGGATTTATAGAATACATAAACTACTTAGTAAAACTATTGCTATGAATTTATATAAATTTAACATTTTTTCGATAGAATAATAAAGCCTAGACATTAGTCTAGACTTTATTATTTTTCATTATTAATTTAAAACAATTTTCATTATATTTAACACATGAATCATTTGGATTTATTTTCATGCAATTTTTATGATGGCAATAAGCCTGTTTTATATCGCCAACTTTAAAATAGCAATAACATAAATTAAGATGTGGCTTAAATCTTAAGAAACATATATGCCTACATTGATAGCAATCATCAGTTATAGGTAATCTTAATATTATCTCATACCAACTTATAGCTATGTCATATTTTTCTTCATCTTGAAAAGAATATGCTATCTTATAAAGTATTTCGCCTTGTGGAGGACCATATTCAAAAGTTTTATAAAAATATTTTCTGGCTATTTCTTTATCATCTTTACATAAATAGCATTCTCCAATTTTACAGAGTGCATCAATTATTTCATCTTCCCAAGTTCCTTTAGATATAAACTCTTCTAGAACTTTTATTGCTTCATTATAGCACCTGTTACAATATAATTCTTTTCCATAATAATATAAATCTCTCTCACTAAATACTTGTTTTTCTTCAACTTTCTTTTTGTATATTTTTAGGTTTCTGTCACTTACAGGTTTAATTTTATCATGTATTATAAAAATATCACTATCATAAACATTTCCACTAGCTTCTATATATTCATGGACAAATCCAATCCATTTGAAGTTATCTTCTCTTTTTACTATTCTATTTCTTACCATAGTTATTTGTGGATTATTACATTCATCTATATCAATATAAGTATGCATAGTTATTACATCTATATCTAATGATAAAACTTGTTTTAAATTTAAAAGTTTTTCTTTATTTTCTTCATCTATTATTTCATCAGCATCTAGCCATAGTATATAATCTTTAGTAGCTTTTTCAAAAGAAAAATTTCTAGCATCTGAAAAGTCATCATTCCATATATAGTCATATATGTTTTCTGTATAGTTTTTGCATATATTTTTGCTATTATCAGTTGAGCCTGTATCAACTATTATTATCTCATCAACTGCATCATAAATACTTTTCAAACATCTATCTATAACTAATTCTTCATCTTTTATTATCATACATAAGCTTAGGGTTATCATGTCTCTGCTCCTTATTAGATTTACATTTATGCTTTATTGTATGATATTTCTACATATTGTGTTAAATATGTTATATATTTTTCTATTGTACCTATAAAATCTTCTATTTCATATTTATTTATATATACGCCTTTTATATTCTTTAATATCTCAGTAGTAGTTACTACTATTTCTTGGCTAAGCTTTTCATAATCCTTATTTAATTCCTCTTTTATATTTTCTTTTAAACGCTTTATAAAACTTTCTATATTATCAAGGATTTCTTTATTTTTTCTGTCATCTAAAACCTTATCATATATAACTTTTCCAACCGCTCCACTTATAGTTCCAGCTATTAAAAGAGGAGGTAAATAAGTCATAATCGCTGCTCCAAGTGTAAGTGATGCTGCATAATTTCCTAAGGTTGCACTGTAAATTGAAATAACCCCTCCTGATGTAGCTCCAAGAATTGCTCCTGTACCTATGGTTGCAAGTATTGCATTTATATCTGTTTTTTCACCATCTAACTTAAATGTTGGTGTATCTAATAATTCATTTTTATAAGTTATATCATTTACATATCTTTTTATGTCATCATCCATTTCATCACTTACTTCCCTTAGGCAAGTACTCCATTCTTTAAAATACAAATCATCTAGTTCATTCTTTTTTAAATTTATCAAATCAGTTAAATAAGATTCATTTATATATATATTTGCAGATTTTATATCACTTTCAATTTTTTTTACTTCATCACTTAAGAAAATTCTATCAATCCAATCATTTATTTCAAACTCCATTTTTGCTTTTATATAATCTTTTTTATTTTGTAATAGTCTTTCATATTTTTTTAGTTCACCTAGTAATACATCAATACTTTTATTATAATCACTATGTACTATTATATCTTTTTGGATTATTCCTTCTATTGATGTTTTTATACTTTTATATTTTGTTTCATTAGAGTTTTTATATATACACTCTATATAATCAGTTAACTTTCTAAAATTTTCTCTAAGCTCTGTATAGTTTGATACTATTAAGTCTGTACTTTTAGCTATTGTTTGTTGACTCATTTTATGCTGATATTCAAGAGATGATGATATCATAAAAAATCTATCTATATAAATTCCATACTCACTTGTTATATAATCTAAAATTTCACTCCTATTTTCTGTTAATAAATCACACTTATTGACTACTCCAACAATAGGTTTATTATATTCACTTATTAAGTCTAATGCTTCTATTGTATCTTCTTGACCTAGGTGAGTTGCGTCTATAACAAATAAAATTAAATCTGCATACTTAATATAATCTATAGTTTTCTTCTCATTACTTTGAGTTATGCTTTTTAGCCCTGGTGTATCTACTATATTTATTTTTTTCAAATAATCTATGTCTAAACTTATTCTTGTCAAATCTACAAATTTACTCACATCAGTATTTTCGCTATAAACAACTTCTATTACTGATGAAGTAGCTTCTAATACATCTACCTTACTTATTTCTTTTCCTAAAAGTGCATTTAAAAGACTTGATTTTCCTGATTTAACTTCTCCTACTATAGCTATATTTAATGGTTTATACTGACTTGATTCTAATGCTTTGATATTTTCTATTTGTGCATTTAGGTTTTCAAATACAATATCCTTAAAAGGCACTATTTCCTTTTGCGATAATCTTTGTCTTATTGGAGAATTGAGTAAAGTTTCTTTAATTTCATATATATATTGATTTATATTTTTCAAAATATCACCTCAAATTTATTAATATATTTTCTATATTATCTAAATAACTGATATGCTCTTTTATTAAATTGTAATCTAAATATTTATTTTTGAATGTATCATATTTAACTTCATTTACATTATCTTTTATATTATCTAATTTATCTTTTAAGGTTGTTATTATCTCATCTTCTAAATATGTAATATTTTTATAGATATAGTTACTTAGTGCTACTTCATCATTTATAGCTTTTCCTGAGTTTTCTTTTTTGAATTGATTTATGAAATTTGATAGTTTATTGTTTCTTTTTATAGTTGTAAAGTTATTATAATTTATAATCAAGTATTTACTTTTGGAAAAATAAACTTTTGTGTTGATGGGACTCTTTGTAATATTGTTAAAATCTGCTTTTTTGATTAATATATTATAATTTTTTTCTATTGACTTGCTACATTGTTGTTCTAAATTCTCTATTGATTTTCTCAATAAATATAAATTATTTTTATTATATATTTTTTTCTGCTTAAATTTATTCATATGATTTATTGTATATAAATAGATTTCATCACAACTTTTATTTAGTTCAAAACCAATTTCATTGTATAAAGATATATCTTTATATAAATCTCTTTTATATGAATGTATTTTATATAATAAATTTTCTTTCATTATAGATAAATTTTTATATTTTGAATATATTTGTTTTTTTTCACATACTTGTTTAAAATTTATCTCTATAGATTTATATAAATTATTTATGTTACTTTTATCTATTAAATATTTATCTTTATTTACAATACCATCTAAAGCATCACGCGCTGATATATAAACAATATCATTAAATTTATTATTATATATTTCATTTACTTTTTCTTTAAGTCTTTCTAAATCTTTATCATTTTTTATTGTATCTATTTTATTAACTACACCTATTATCTTCTTTTCATGTAAATTATCTATTTTATTTATTTCATCAATTAATTTATTAGTTTCTTTAGATACTATATTTTGAGCATCTATTAACCATATTACGCCATCTGATTTTTGGTAGTATTTATTCATACGCTTTACTGTATTTTTTAGTAATGTTTGGTTGAGTCCTGGGGTATCTACTATTGTAAAGTCATTAAGTATTGTTTTATTTTTTAAATAGTATTTGATTTGATCTATATCTGATTTATATAAGTGTAATTTTTCTTGTTCAATTTTAAACTCTTTTAATTTATCTTTGCTAAGTTTATTCTTGTAATTTAATATTATTTTAGATATCTCTTTTTTTGATATTTTAAATTTATCCTCTTCTTCTTTTAATCTCTCTTTCATCATTATAGATTATTTTTATTTTTTCATTGTCAGATTTAATAAATAAATCTAGTTTCCATGTATTTGGTATATCGCTAGTTTCTATTACTTTGTCTTGTAAAAGAGCATTTATAAGAGTTGATTTTCCATAATTACCAGAACCCATTATAAATAGTAAAAATGGATTTTCTAATTCCTTTATACTTTTAGTATTTTCTTTTATTTCTTGTTCTATATATGAAACTAGCTCTTTTGATTTGCTTTCTTTACTGTTTATATCTTTTTTTAATAATTGTAATTCTTTATTTAACTTATTCATTATATTCATCAATTTTTCTAACTCATTATGTCTGCTATCATACATACTATCATCCCTTTTTTATTTTAGCTACTTCATCTAAAGAATTCTAAATTGAAATTTATTATATTATATGGCTTTTCACTATCTTAAAGAACTTATATCTATATATTAATAAAAGTTGATGATAAAGTTATTCTATATATCCGCATAGTTTTATAGTATAAACTTTCCTATACGTAAAAAATGGCTATTTCAAAATCATTATTTAATCATTTTGAAATAGCCATTTTAATAAGCTAACTTTTTAACTTCTCTATATAAATTATGTGTATCTATGTTTTATAAATTAATCTAGTATACTATCTATACTCCTCTTTACTATAAGTATTTTTATAAAATTTCGTTAGATTTTAGATGCGATACAAATTAATATGTGCTACTATTTACTTAAAGAAATCAAATTAGATTTTTACAAGGGATATAAATAAAAAAGCGGAAAATACTCCCGCTTTTGTACAAACTAATTAATAAAAGTTTTTAAGTAATTTAAGCCTACTTGGATGTCTTAATTTTCTAATAGCCTTAGCTTCTATTTGTCTTATTCTCTCTCTTGTTACGCCAAATACTTTGCCGATTTCTTCTAAAGTCTTAGGTGTGTCATCATCAAGTCCAAATCTCATTCTAAGTACTTGTTGTTCTTGATTACTAAGACCTGTTAATACTTCATCTATTTTTTCTCTTAAGTTATTTTGTTCAACCTCGTGCATAACCACATCCCCAAAGTGTGCATCAGATGGTATAAACTCAACTAAACTACTATCTTCATCTTCTTTAATAGGAGTATCAAGAGATACTATATTTTTATCTCTTTTTAATATATCTAAAACCTTATCGACTTCAAGTTCACAAATTTCAGCAAGTTCATCCATACTAGGTTCTCTTTGAAGTATATTTGCAAGTTCTTGTTTTTTTCTTTTTACAAAATTTATTCTTTGATGAAGATGAACAGGTATTCTAATAGTATTTTCACAGTCATCTATGTATCTTGTTATACTTTGCTTTATCCACCATGTAGCATAAGTACTGAATTTAAACCCTTTCTTATAATCGTACTTTTCAACTGCTTTTATAAGTCCAATGTTTCCTGCTTGGATTAAATCAAGCATATCTACACTTTCTTTTCTATATCTTTTAGCAATGCTTACAACTAATCTATAATTTGCATTTATAAATTTCTCTTTTGCTTCATCTGAAGAGTCAATTATAGCTTTAGCTAGTTCTACTTCCTCTTTAGCCGATAACATTGGGTATTCTTCTATTTCTTTTAAATACATTTTCATAGCATTAGATGTATTTGATGAATCAGAATAAATATAACTTTCATAATTTTGTTCTTTTTTAGCCTCCATAATATAACCCCTTTTATATATAGTTTGTTAATTGAGATGTTATCTTTTCTCTAGCTTCATCTACATTTATCATATGATAGCTGCTTCAAAAACATTCCATTCAATTAAATTAAATGTCAATAAGTTTATTTGTATATTATTCTACCTTAGCTATCAAATTTCCTTTTTTTATTTATATTTTTTATAAATTTCACTTATTTTAAGTATATAAATAAATATTGTAAGTTTTTATGCATAAAAAAAGACCACAATAAAAGTAGTCTTTTTAAATCGAACGACGCTATAAATCCCTATATTAATAAATCCTTTGTTTTTTGCCCCAACATTTACGGTTTTTATATAGAATTTTTAACATACTTATAATAACATTATTAAAAAATATCGTCAAGTTCGTATGTATTTATTTATTAATGTTTACAACCACAGTTGTGATTATCTCCGTGATTGTGTCCTCCACAGCATTTATGTTCTTTTTCATGGTGATGTCCTCCACATCCACATCCATGATGAGAATGATCATGCTCAGCAGCTAATTTTTCCATTTCAAATAATTCTTTTTCCATTTGTTCATATGTTGGAAGATCTGATTCTGTATCATATTCTTCTCCAGTCCAGTCAGCATACATCATTTGATTTCCATTAGTTAATATTATTCTACCTGCAGTAGTTATATTATCAACATCTTCTAAGAAATCTATTTGTTTTTGTACTACTTCCCCTTCTAATTCAACATCTTCATCTAAGCAGCTAACTAACATAACTGGAACTAAGTAATCTTCTTTGTCTTTAACACTTACTATTATATCTATTATACCCTCTGCACCTTCTTCAAACTCTGATAATGCTACATCAGTGTCTATCATATCATGTGGTACTAATAAGTCCTCCATTAAATACTTTATAACTCTTTCTTTTACTAGTTGTTTTGACATAGTACTTATCCTTTCTAACTTATAGATATAAATATCTATATTTTTCCTATTTACATATTATAATACATTTCTTATTTTTTCAATATTTGAATACAAAATCACAACTTAATTATACCCTTTTTTTACATATTTAAAATTTTATTAAACACATTCTCTTATAATTTAATATATATATTCTAATAATAATTATACATTATAAAATACTTTTATTATTTATGATACTTTTGAACAATGCAAAATAATAATTTTACTTAATGAAGTATTTTAATTAAAACATATATAGTAAAAATCAATTAAGCTATCTACTTTTATTTTGTAAATACTTTTAGAAATTTATATTTGTATATGTACAACAATCAAAACATCTATTTTTCAATTTATCTCGTTCTTTTTATACACAGTGTATTAAATTTCATTTACCTATTATATTACTTTTTTACATTTTTCTACACTTTATTACAGTACTTTACAGTTAAAAAGTTGTAGCATTTATGTTAATATAAATATTAGAAAAGGATAATCCATTAGACTTCAAGTTACAATTTAGTAACAATTTTAAGTTTCAAATAAAATCAAAACAAAAGAGGTGTTTATATGAATAATAAATTTAGAAATATATTATCATTAGGAGCAATAACTATGCTAACAGCATCTACTGTGCTACCAGTAAACGCTCTATCAAAAACTTACTATAAAAAAGTTATGGTTACTAAATCTGTATATATGTATGTAAATGGTATTAAATTCAAATTACCGTTAACTCCAATTTGTCCAAATCTACCTTTAAAACCTGAAAATACTCCTAGTAAACCAAGTACTACTCCTGAGCAAAATCCTGATAGTACTTTAAATAAACCAAATACTGCTCCTGAGCAAAATCCTAACAGTACTCCTAGTAAACCAAGTTCTGCTCCTGAGCAAAATCCTGACAGTACTCCTAGTAAACCAAGTTCTGCTCCTGAGCAAAATCCTGACAGTACTCCTAGTAAACCAAGTACTACTCCTGAGCAAAATCCTAATAGTACTTTAAATAAACCAAGTACTACTCCTGAGCAAAAGCCTGATAGTACTTTAAATAAACCAAGTACTACTCCTGAGCAAAATCCTAGTACAGATTTTTCTTCTTATCAACAACAAGTTCTTGATTTAGTAAATGATGAAAGAACTAAGAGAGGAATATCTGCTTTAACACTTGATTCTAGCTTATCAAGTGTAGCAACAAAGAAATCTCAAGATATGGTAAATAAAAACTACTTCGACCATACATCTCCAACTTACGGTTCTCCATTTGATATGATGAAGCAATTTAGAGTATCTTATAGAACTGCAGGTGAGAATATAGCAAAAGGTCAAAAAACTCCAAAAGAGGTTGTAACTTCTTGGATGAATTCTGAAGGTCATAGAAAAAACATATTAAACCCTAATTTCACTAACTTAGGTGTTGGTATTGCAAAAGACTCTAAAGGAACAACTTATTGGACTCAGATGTTTATAGGTAAATAATCTTAAATTACAAATAAAAAAAGGGGCTGTCGCATTAAGAGTAAATAATACAATATATAGTTATGCATAATTTTAATTAGCACAACATATTGTATATAATTTTTTAGTGCGATAGCCCCTTTTTTATATTTTATAAATAAATTAACTAGAAATATTAAAAGTATATATGTATTATAAAATAACTTTATTATTTATTGTATTTTTGAAAAATACAAAGTAATAATTTTACTTAATGAAGTATTTTAATTGAAACATATATATCTAAAATATCTCATCCATAAAAATACACTTTTAGACAATTGTTACAAACTTGTAATTTGCTTTTTTATATTAATAATTTATAGTATAATGTAATAGGGATATATTATGGTTTAACTTTTTATAAGTTGAAAGGAATGAATTTTATGAACAAAAAATTAAATAATTTTAGAAAAAGATTTATAACTTTAGGTCTTACTGTAGTTTTAAGTTTATCAAGTTTAGGACTTGTATTTGCAGATGGTACTAGAGTTGTAACTCTTGGTGCAAACTTAACACAAGAACAAAAAGATACTATGTTAAAATATTTCGGTGTTAACAAAGATGAAGTTGTAATACTTGAGGTTAACAACCAAGAAGAAAGAAAATACTTACAAGGAGTTGCATCTGAAGCTCAACTTGGAAAGAAAACTTATTCTTGTGCTTATGTTGAACCAACAAAGTCAGGTAGTGGTATAAATGTTAAAACTGCCAATATAACTTGGGCAACTCCAGCTATGGTTGCAACTACATTATCTACTGCAGGTCTTACTGATGCTGATGTTGTCATTGCTGCTAACTTCCCAGTTTCTGGAACTGGTGCATTAACAGGTATAATGAAAGCATTTGAAGATGCTACTGGAGAGCCTCTAGATGAAGATAAAAAAGAACTAGCTTCGGAGGAATTAATAACTACTGGAGATTTAGGTGATGATATCGGTCAAGATAAGGCTACAGGAATCGTTAATGATGTAAAAACTGAGATAATAAAAAATAACACTAAGGATACTGTTCAAATAGCTGAAACTATAAATAATGTAGTAAACAACTATAATGTTACTTTAACTGATGAACAAATGGCAAAACTTGAGAGCTTAATGGAAAAAATATCTAAGCAAGATTACAACTATAATGAAATGAAAAATGCATTAGAAAGTGTATCTGATGTTGTTGATGAAAACTTATCTGCTATAGGTGAAAATGTAAATACAGGGTTCTTTGACGGTATAAAGAACTTCTTTACAGGAATTGGCGATTGGTTTAAAGGATTATTTGGTGGTAATGACAATACTTCAAGTATACTAGACAATACTAATGATAGTTTACTTGGAGAAAATGCTCAAATAGATGCTACTGATAAGTCAACTATAAACCTTCCATCAAGCGAACAAGTTGAAGGATTCTTTGCTAAGATATGGAATTGGTTTACAGGATTATTCAATAATAACTCTAATAACCAAAATAATACTGAGCAAACAGAAGTAACTCCAAATGAAGAAAATAATACTAATATGGAAACAAGCAATCCATTAGATGAAAATAATACTACTGAAGAAACAATAAATTCAATAGATGAAAATAGTTCTACTGAGGAAACTCCTCAAGATAGTGCTGATACTCCTGCATCTAATGAAGATAATTCATCATTAGATGTGCAAACTCAAGAACAACAAAGTAATTAATTATTTATATAGTTTAATTTAAGCACATAAAAAGACGGATAATTTATTATCTGTCTTTTTTGTATTTAATATTCTTATAAAACTATTTATTTTCATAGTTTTTCTTAATTATATTAATATATTTATAGTTAAATCTAAGTATTAAGTTAATTTCTAAAAAAATAAAAACCATATCACTAATTTTTGGCATGGTTTTTATTTCTTAAATATATATATAATTTTAGTTAAGTTATCTTAGTTATATTTACATCTCTTTATACATTTCTAACAATCTGATATAATGATTTGCTTCTCTTAGTACATGGTCTGCAAGAAGTGGAAGTATTATAGATCTTATTTTACAACTAGCAATCCCTTGTACTCCTGCTTGTTTAAAGTCCTTAAGTTTAATAGTTTGATTTAAAGTTTCATTAGTAACACTATCTATGGTAACGTCTGTCATATCTTGCGCTTCTTTAATTAAATCTTTAAATTCATCTGCAAATTCATCTGCAATATCTATTAATGTTTCTTCAGAAGGATCTAGCAATCCTCTTATAAATAATGCATGTTCCATCATAATTTGATCCCAGAATAACTCCGTTTCTCTATTGTCCTTAGCATCAATATCTACTCTATTTTCAAGGTCATTTACCAATGAAAGATATAATTTTGCTTCACGAATTATATGTTCAATAAGTAATGGATAATTAACTGTGAATAAATTACATGATAATACACTATTTAATATTCTATTTTTGAAATCAATTAATCCACTAAGAAGTATCTTTGCATTTGCATTAAGCTGATTTACATAGTTTACTAAATTAGAACTAACCTGAGGATTTATTACACTACGTAGCATTGACTCTGTCTTAGTTATATTTTGATTTATCTCTATGCCTGTTAGTTTTTGAGTCTTAGCTTCTGTTCCTAATGTGAAATCAGTTATAATTTCTCCAGAGTTTAAAACATTTGCTCTTATTACTCCATTGCTAGCACTAACTGTATATGCTAATAATTTTTCAAATTCATTTTTATAGTGTTCTGCTTCACTAGCAAGTCTTGAATCCTTAGGTGTAAATCCAGCTTCTAAAAAAAGTGCGTGCTCCTTCATAATTCTAGAAAAAAATAAATGTAGCTCAAGTGATAAAATAGCGTATCTTTGATCGTTTATCATATGCCCTCCTAAAAATAAATTTACTCCATTCTATGCATTAGAAGATTTATTCGTGATAAAACAATTTAGTTTTCTATAATGATTTAAATATTTTAAATTAAAAAGTCCCTAAAACTATAATAGCCTTAGGGACTTTATTTTGTTATTTTTACTTTTAAAGTATCGTTATTTAAATTAATTATTCATCTTTTTTACTTTTTGCAAATAATACTCCAGCTACTGCTGCTATACCAACACCTATATAAGCTATTATATTATTTCCCTTCTTAGCTTCTGCAGTTTCAACTTTTGAATCATTACTTGTTAATTCTTCTAATTTATCTATATTTTCTTCATTATTTTCATTAGTAATATCATCTAAAGTAGCAGTTTCATCAAGTTTTTCATCTAAAGTTTGATTGTTATCATTTACAGCTTCATTTTCAACTTTATTATTATTTGTACTTCCAGTTGAACTATTTCCATTGTTATTATTTGACCCATTTCCACCTGATGGCTTTCCATTATTGTTAGTTGATCCGCTTCCTCCTGATGGCTTTCCACCGTTGTTAGTTGATCCATTTCCTCCTGATGGTTTTTCACCATTTGAGTTATTATTATCTTCTTCACCCTTTAATGTACTAGCTATTATTTCTTTATATTTAGAAGCATTTTCTAAGCTATTATCTATTTTAAGCTCTACATAACTTTCATCATTGCTTCCGAATAATCTAAACTTAGTTAATTTTATTTTGTATATTGTAAACTCTTCAGTTTCTATCGTATCAACTATCTTAGAGTTCATATTCTTTAGGTCTTTAGCAAAGTTTGTAAAATCTTCTTCTTTAACAGCTTTAACTTCTAATTCTATAGGTGAATCGAAATTTCCGTGTCCAGATACTGGAGTTACTACGTTAGTATCTATAATATCAACTATAATATTTGGAATTTCGTCATTATTTTTAATATCTTGTACAATTACTTCAAAGCTATCACTTATATTACTTCCATCAGTTGTAGTTGCTGTAACAACTGCTTTACCTTCACCTTTTGCAATTATTTTAGCTATATTTCCATTTGCTTCAAGTTCTAATACATTACTGTCACTTACAGACCATTTTATATCTTTTATATCTGCTTCTTCATTAACAGCTGCATTTATTTCCTTAGATGCTCCTAGATATAAGTTTTTAAACTTATTACCTATATTTATTTCATTAGCAAGTACAACTTCCTTAATTACAGTTACTGTTATTGTCTTAGTTGCTATTGCTCCATCTTTATCTTGTACACTATATCTTACAGTGTAGCTACCTTCTTGGTTTATATTTACATTATTTTCTATTACTTTTACACTTGATGTTAAATCTTTATCTTCTTTATCATATGCAGTAACTATACTTAATGGGTTAAATTCTTCACCTAATTTTATAATTGTATCATTTGCAAATATCACAGGTATACTATTTATTATAGTATCATTATCATTTGATCCATTATCATTTGATCCATTGTTATCTTCATCAACTTTTAATGTATTAACTACTATTTCTTTATACTTAGATGCATTTGCTAAGCTATTATCTATCTTAAGCTCTACAAAATACTCAGTATCTCTTGCAAATAATCTAGCTTTAGTTAATTTTATTTTATACATTGTATACTCATCAGTTTCTACTGTATCAACTATTTTAGAGTTTGATTTCTTTAAGTCTTTAACAAAGTTATTAAAGTCATCTTCTAAAACATTTTTAACTTCTAATTCTACAGGTGACTTTTCATCTCCGTATCCAGATATTGGTGTTACTATTTTTGTATCTATAATATTCATTATAGCATCTGGAATTACATCTTTATTAGTAAAGTCTTTTACAGTTACTTCAAAGCTATCACTTATATTACTTCCATCAGTTGTAGTAGCTGTAACAACTGCCTTACCTTCACCTTTTGCAATTATTTTAGCTGTATTTCCATTTGATTTAACTTCTAATACATCACTATCACTTACAGACCACTTTATATCTTTTATATCTGCTTCTTCATTAACAGCTGCATTTATTACCTTAGAAGCTCCTAGATATAAGTTATCAAACTTATTTCCTATGTTTATTTTATTAGCAAGTATAATTTCCTTAATTACAGTTACTGTTATTGTCTTAGTTGATGATGCTCCATTTTTATCTTCTACTCTATATCTTACAGTATAAATCTTTATCTTCTTTATCATATGCAGTAACTATACTTAATGGATCAAATTTTTCACCTAATTTTATAGTTGTATCATTTGCAGATATTACCGGTATATTATTTATTATTGAAGCTTTAAATTCTTCTACAGTTACCTCAAAGCTATCACTTATATTACTTCCATCAGTTGTAGTTGCTGTAATAACTGCTTTACCTTCGCCCTTTGCAACTACTTTAGCTGTATTTCCTTTTACTTCAATTGCTAATACATCACTGTTACTTACAGACCACTCTATGTCTTTTACATCTGCTTCTTCGTTAACAGCTGCACTTATGTTAGCAGACTCTCCTACATATAACTTATCAAACTTATTACTTATCGTTATTTCCTTAGCAGGGCTAAGTGCTTTAACTACAGTTACTGTTATTGTCTTAGTTGCTGTTGCTCCATCTTTATCTTGTACCCTATAAGTTACAGTGTATTTACCTTCTTTACTAGTATCTACATCATCTTTTACTACTTCTACACTTGAAGTTAAGTCTTGATCTTCATGATCGTGTGCTGTAACTATATCTAAAGCATTAAATTCACTACCTAATTTTATAGTTGTGTCATTTGCAGATATTACAGGTGTATGATTTATTACTGCTGCTTTAGGGTTTACTGTTACAATACTTTGTACTCTTGTAGTTTTACCTTTGTTATCAGTTGCACTGTATGATACCTTATATTCTCCAGCTATGCTAGTATTTACATTACTATCTACAACTAATTCTATATCACTATCTTCATCAGTTACAGTTACTCCATTTCTTGGGTCAAAAGTATCACCTACTTTTAATGTATGGTTTTTAACTCCTGATATTACTGGTGCTTTATTCGCCTTTACATGTAAGTTAACTTCTTTTTTAGCTTCATTTCCATAAGTATCTACTGCAGTATATGTTAATACATAAGTAGTGTCTTCTTCTGGATCTAATTCAAGAGCCTTATTAGTAGATACTTGTACATCTAATACTCTTCCCTTTGCATCTACTGCTTTAACATTTTCTAATGGTTTAAATATATCTCCACCATTTATTGTTATAGTTTCACCTAGCTCTTGTCCGTTTCTAGTTATAGTTGGTTTCGTTGTTACCTTTTCATAATCTACATATACTTGTAATTCTATAGGTTCAGATTTTTCTTTATTGCTATCTATAGCTCTACATTCTAAGCTATATAACCCTGGTGTAGTTTTACTAAATGTAGTTATTACAGGTTTGTTACTTTGAGATAAATCTTTAACTTCTAATGTAACTTCATCCCTATCAGCATCTTTCATAGTTATGCCTAAGTTTTTAGGTGTTAATTCTAAAGTTTCGCCCTCTACTATATTTATAAATTCTTTAGAAGTTTCTATAGTTGGCGCTGTATTTAAGGTGATAGCTGTATTATCAAAGGCTACTCCTAAATCATTGTATTCCTTATTTGTTACAGATAAGTATTTGTACTCATCTTCATCGTTTGGAACTACTTTATAAGTAGTTCCTCCCTCTTTTGTAAGTTTGTCCTTTGCTTTTACATCTAACTCAAATACTTCTATTTTATTTCCGTTCTTAGGTAAAGAGTTTTCTGCTGTTATAAGAACATCTATAGTATTGTCTTTTTTATTGTATGTGTAATCTGTTAATATCTCATTAGTTTTTTCTTGATATTCGTTATTTGCTAATCTAGCTTTTACTTGTGGATTTATTAAATCTTTTATACTAGACTCACCATTTGCAAGTTCAATATCTCCATCTAGTTTTAAACTAAATTGTATCGACTTTGGTATATCTTTTATATTATCTATAGATACTTTTACAGTATCTCTATCTATTTTTTCTACATCTAGTTTTAACTTATTCCCAATATCATTTGTTTTAGCTTCTTTTGATACTAAATTGGGAGCTGCATATATAATTGCAGCTGTAGAAGTTAAAGCCACTGTAGATACAACAGCACTTTTAACTGACGATTTTAATTTCCTCATATTTCTCTCCCTCTTAAAAATATCTATCTATTCTCAAATGTTTTCTTCACAGTATTTTGGTCTATTTCTACTACTTTAGTAGTTGCTGATCTTTTCTTTGAACCAGCTAAGTCTATTGTTGGTAAATTATTTAAATCAGTTGGTAATTCATATAAGAAAGTATCACTTACTAATCTTTGTCCAACAGGAGCTCCAGTAGAGTCTAGCTTGTTATATCTATATAATTCAGCCTTAACTTGACTACCTTTCATATTTGATTCTCCATTTATTATTTCCTTTTGTTGGTCTGGTGTTATCCAGTATATCCAAGTACCTTGTGCTACTTCACCTAACTCTGCATCTTCTGGTAATTCTGCAAGAAGTATAGCTTGTGATTGTAATGCATAGTTTTCACCATTTTCATTTAATACTAATGGTACGTTGAATGCTGGATCTCCTCTATATTCACCTGTTATTAATATAGAACCAGCTGGTATTGTTTTACCTTCTGCATACGTATATTCAGATTTTAATTTTCCTATACCATTTGAGTATTTACCATTGTTGTAGCTTCCTATTTCTATGTTATCTCCAGGTTGTCCTAATATTTCAAGTTCTCCTATAGATATAGTCTTTGAACCTTTCGCTACTATTTTTACATATTGTGCATCAGCCGACCATAATTGTTTATTTGAATTATTTCCACTTTCATTGAAGTAAATTGTATTTTCTCTTGTAGTATCAAATGTTCCTGAATGAACTTTTTTCCATGTTTTATTATCACTACTTACTAATACTTCATAATCACTTATTGAGTTATATGTTACTTCTTTATTTTTACTAAATAGCTTTTTAATTGAGAATTTCTTAGCAGTAGTATTTCCTGGAGTGTATTTTAATCCAACTATTTGCTTACTAGTTCCCATGTTTACAGTTACATATGCATCGCCTTTTAATGCTTCTCCAGTATTATTAGTTCCTACAGCTCCTTTATAAACTGTTGATGTATCATTATCTTTTATATTATTTATTGAACCATCTTCATTTTGTCCATGACCTGAGTTTTCAGAAACTTTATCATCAGGACTTATTGTATTAGTATCAAATTTCCAATCCTTCTTAGCTAAACTTCCATCATGAGTAACTTTTACAGTTCCTAATTCAAATTCATTACTTACTTTTAAGCTATAGTCGTAAGCTTTTACTTTGTATGTGAATGTTCTATTATTTACTGAATCTATAACATCATTAAATTCTGTTACATCGCCTTTTTTATTTCTTTCAACAAATCCAACAGGAACTTCTTTAAATCCAGTTGATGTTGCTTCTTTTCTTATTATTTCGTAACCTAAAATCTTATCATTATCTTTATCTACACTTATCTTAAGCGGTACACTCTTTTGATTTAAATAAGTCTTTTCTGTTACTTGCTTACCATTATCATCAGTTCCAAAGCTAGCATTTACCGCTACATCATCAGCCATAGTAATTAAGCTCATATCATTTTTACTTATAGCATCTAATCTCTTTCTTCTAGCCTCATCATTTAAGTATTGTATATCTCTAGTTTCTTTAGGATAATTCATTTTATTTAAATACTCATCAGTTTTTGGACTAGCTACTAATCCCCAAGACTTAAAGAATGGTCTTAAATCTTTTTGTACAGCATCTGAAGCTCTCATTATATAAGTTTGAGCTGTTTGGTCATATCCATTTTCACTAGGTGCTATACCTTTTTCTCTAGTTACTCTATATAACTTAGAATAGAATGTATCGTTATTTAAATCACTATCACTATTTGTTTCTACCATGTTATATGTGTAACTATCATCATACGCTAAATGTAATTGCCAGAACATTATAAGTCCTATTGACCCATTTGGTATACCAACACTTTGTGAAGTTACCCTGTCATATACATCCTCATATCTTCCTTCACTCTCTACTCTAGATAGATTTTCATCATTAAATGTTTGAGTTATAAGTGGTAATACGTTATTTGTAACCTCTGAATATGTTAAACCTGGTCTATCATGAACGTGTCCTATTTCATGACCTATTCCCCATCCGAATAATTGTCCGTCTTCAGAATTTATTAAATTTCCATTTTCATCAAATTTAAATGGTACACCACCTATCATGCCTGCTGCAGAACCATATCCTATCCCAACGTGATGACCTGAAGCATACATAAATGCTCCTGTAAACATTCTTTGATATTTGATGTTTATACGGTTTCTAGGTGCTCTATTGCTATTGAAGTATTCATTTTCACTCTTTCCACCAAGTTTTTCTAATTTATTATTAGTTATTTTTCCATCTCCATCAAAGTCAACTGGCTTTTCTAATAATCCTTGTTGTGCATAAGATACTTTCATTATTTGTTCCCAAGCAAGTAATGTATCATATACTCTTTGAACTTGTGCTTCTTCACTAGATAAACCATCTTGTATCCCTTTTAATACTTGATCTGCTGGTAATGATAAAGTTATTCTTTCTCCTTCAATATCTGTAGTATTTAATATTGAAGTTTCAGCATCATATGAATAAATATTATTTGACTTATCTTCAGCAGATACTTGTGATGGATATCTACTTGGTAAAGTACTTACATAAGATTTTAAGTTTTTAATGTATTCTCTTATTAATTCTTTTACCCTTTCTTCATTTGCAGCATCATCTATAAGATTATTTACATTTAAATGAGGTATTACTGTTCCACCACTAACTCTTACTTGTACATTTTGTACTTCATCATAATTAGAAGCAAAGCTTAAGTATAAGTTTCCACCTTTTTCACAGTCCATATTAAACTTAGATTCTGGTATTACTATTTCATTCTTACCTACGCTTAACTTTTGGTCATACACTTGATGTGATGTACCACTTTCTCCATTATGTTGAGTTATAGCTAAATTAAACTTAGTATCTTTTCTATTTGATCCGATATAGATATTTACTTTATCACCAGGCTTTACAGCTACACCTAATGCTTGATAATTATTAGATTGTCCTATTGTTTGTCCTTGATTTCTTATTCCAGAATCTAATATTTTTATATTATCATTTAAGTTAACGTCATCTAATAAGTCTTGTGCTCTTTGTAAATCTTCAAGTATTTGTTTTTGATCAGGATGATATTCCATAGATTCTGGGTCTATAGTTCTTGCTCTATTTGTAAGTTCATCTATTTTTTCTTGTGTAACCCCTTCACTCAACTCTAACATTAAATCATCTTTAAATAAATTTTGTACATCAGACTTTAAGCTATCATAATGATATATTTTTATTTCAGATATAGTAGGTGAATCTGACCAAGTACTTGGTCCAATTATTATCTCACTTGTCGTTACAGGCTCATTTAATACTAATGTATAGTACTTGTTTTTATTTTTATCTACTTCCGTTTTTACTGATGGTTTAATATATCTATATCCATTTTTTATTATTCCATCTGTTTCACCATCTTTTACTGGAATACCTATTTTTATATCTGCAAATCCTTGGTTTTCATAACCGCCATCTCTTCTAGTTGTAAATCTAATTGTGTCTATTGTATATTCTTTATCTAATTTAATGTGTGGTGTTATTCCTAGACCTCCATAGTTATATCCACCATCCCATCCAGTGTTAATCCAGTAACTTGAATAGTCATTATCAACAGTCATCATACCTACTTCTTCCGCTGTAGTTCCTTCTGGATAATATGGTTTATTAAAATGAGTTGCTTTAGCACTTACTATATGGTTAGTTTTACCTTTACCATTAGGTGTATTTATAAGTTTATAATTAGGAATAATTGGATTTATAAGCTTTGTTGTAGTTCCTAAGTAAGTCTTAGATAATCCACCTGTACCATGATGGTTAGTAGCAGTCATTTTTATTTCATATGTTGCACCTTCTTCAAGTCCATATATATTATAGCTAGTACCTCTTATTAACTCATCTTTATCAGTTTTTTGTTCTGGAGTTAATTCTGTTACACCATCTGGTATATCATTACTTGTATCTTTATCTACATATTTAGGCTCATTAGGGTCATTAGCTTTAATCCATGCACCATCTCCTAATTTTCTATAGTATACATCATAATCTTTAGCTTTTTTATGTGCTTTCCAACTTACAGAAAGTCCTTTATAAGCTCCTTTTACATTTATACCTTCTGGTCCTTCTGGTCTTGTTTCTGGTATAACTTGTAATTCAACTATAGAGTCAGCTCCATACATTTTATTATTTGTATCTAGCTTACCTGTAATTGAATCCCATCCTTGTGTATTATAATCTGCGTCTGCATTATCTGGCTTTCCATCCTTATCATTTGAGTTATTTAATAAGTTTGTATTTCCAGATGCATTTTTATCGTATCCCTCTTGTTCATCTTTATATCCACTCTTCCAGTCGTCTCCACTTAAAGATTGAATACTAACTCTGTACGTTTTATACCCATCTACTTTTTCGATTTTTAAGGTATTTTCACTTGTTTTATAAGTATCTGTTTTAGCTACAGTTCCGTTGTCATTTAATTGTTCTATTTTTATTTCATATCCAGTTACGTTTGCTTGATGATCCCATCCTATAACAAAGTGTTCATTTCCAACTGCTGTTGCACTTGTAAAGTTATTAATAACTGGTATATTCATCTTTGGCTTAGGTATTTCTTTGTAAACATTATTTACAAATTCAACCTTAGCTATCTCTACTAGATTTTTATTACTTCTACTTCCAGTAATATTTATATTAATTTGGCTTACTGCTACTTGCTTTCCTAAGTCTATAACTATTTCATCTACACCGTTTCTTGTAGACTTAGTATTACTGTTATCAAAGTTTACTACTAATGGTTCTCCATTTTCTCCAGCACCCGGTATTGTTATATTACCAGCTGATGGTGCATTTGCTGATGGAGCTTTTATTACTATTTGTTCTGTGTTATTAGCAGTTCTAGCATTATCATTTAAGCTTATTGGTATAGCTATTGGATTTTCTTCTGATATTTCAACTTTACTACCATCCTCTGCTACCTTTGGTTGTAATACTACTAAACTATTTTCACTTTTTAATATATTTTTAATATCACCTTGAACTTCTACTTTATTACTATCAACATTTATAGAAGCATTATCAGGATTTACTATTACATCTGTATCAACTATAACAGCTTCTGACTTATCTTTGTTCATATTTTGATGTACATATGTTAAATCAGTTATATCAGTTTTACCGTCTCTGTTTAAGTCAATTTTACGTTCCTTACTATTACTTTTTATTTGTGTTTTTAATTCTTCATAATCTGAAATACTAACTATATCATCTGAGTTAATATTTCCTGCTAAGAATACTGCTGGATAAATTTCTTCCTTATCATCAACTATTACTTTATTTTCACTAGTTCCTACCAATACCCTCTTAGATGACTTTGTAACATCTATGTTGTCTATTGATGCAGTTTCATATCCAGTACCTTCTATTTCTAATGAATATCTTCCTAGTGAAAGATTTTCAAAAGTTAAATGATAAAATGATAATTCTGTAGCATTTTCTTTTAAATTATTTCTTTTAGAATCTTTTGCTTCTAATTTATAACTTATATTAGAATCTATAGTTCCATTTAAGTTGTCATTTCCAAGTTTTATACTTCCTACTAATTCTTCACCTTTTTTAAGATTTACTTTTATATCTGTTTGATTAGCAGTTGTATACTTTATTGGTAAAGAGAAGTTTAAGTCTAACTCTAATTTACCTTTAGCTTCGTATACTTCAGGTTTAGTATTTTCATTTTCTACTTCTTCTTTTGAGTTAGTATCCTCTGTACTTTCGTCAACTGTTGTATCTTGGTTTTCTACATTTTCTGACTTTACGTCTTCAGTTTTTATACCTTCTGATTTTACTGTATTTTCATTTACAATATTAATTTCATTCTTCGGCACTTCTTTTAAATTTTCATTGCCTTCTGCAAATGCTAAAGATTGCATATTACTAGCAATTAATGTTACTGCTAGTGTACTAGAAATCTTTCGTTTCATATATATCCTCCTGTAAATTGCTATATAAATTACAATTCATTACCTTAGTCAATATAATACCTTTATATGTGAAAAAGCCGCTTTTAACAAATATAAAATCGACCTATCTTTTTATATTTTTCGGTTTTACAAAAGATGTTTTACTCTTTTTACAACTGACTGTGCTTATGACTAATCGTAACCCCTTTAAACTTAATAATTAAGTTTCCTTGAACTGCATTTTATCTTTAATTTATGTAAAATTATAGCACATTTTTCGACACTTTTAAACATTTTAAGCTGAAATCCACCGGAAAAATAATTCCAAATTTGTAAAATTAATAACTTTATTTATAGAAATACAATTTTATGATAATTTTCTCTAAATTGTGAAATTGCAATATTTTATATTATATTCTTCCATAAAAACTTATTTTCTTAAATGTTTACTAATGATTAAACTTTTATCTTAGCATCTTTGGACTATATGAAACCTTATGGAATTGACTACTTATTTAGAAAATTATGAAGATATATTATTATGGCTAATAAACTAGATATAAGTCCTTGTGAGTGTCTATACATTGGCGATACTAATACTGATATGAAAACTTGTATTAGTGATGGTATTTACTTTGTTGGTGTTACTTGTGGATTTAGATATCGTAAATAGCTTGAGAGTTTTAATCCTAAGTATGTAATTGATCATCAAAGTGAAATTATTGATATAGTTAAGAGTTATGTATTAGTTTATAATTAAAAAGCTGTCTCAAATTTGAGACAGCTTAAATTTATCTTTTCTTTACATATTTTCTTGTATCTAAAGCAACAGCTGCTATTATTATTATCCCCTTTATTATAAATTGTAAATAAGTACTTACACCAATAAAAGATAACCCATAGTTTAAAACTTGGAATATTAAAACACCCGTTACTATTCCCCCTATACTACCAACTCCACCAGCAAATGATACTCCACCAACAACACAGGCAGCAATAGCATCCATCTCATACATAAACCCTGTATTATTTGTTGCACTACCAACCCTAGCTGCTTCCAAAGATCCTGCAAGTCCGTATAATAAACCTGCCATAACATAAATTATTATTAAGTTTTTTGCAACATTTACACCTGATACTTCTGCTGCTTCTGGATTTCCGCCTATAGCAAACATATTTTTACCAAGTTTTGTTTTGTTCCATATAAACCACATAATAACGCATATTACAACTGCATAAATTACAAGATAAGGAATTCTAAATGTTCCACTACCTATACTTCCTAATGCAAGTTTTTTAAATGCTGGATCAAGTCCTGCTATTGGTTGAGCTCCATAAGGAGGTCTATCAAAATATAAACTTGTTACACCATATGCTAAAAGCATAGTACCCATAGTAGCTATAAATGGAGGCGTTTTTAATTTAGCTACAGCAAAACCATTTATTCCACCCATAAATCCACATACCACCATCGCTAATAATATAGGAACTATTACAGGTAACTGTTGTAAGTCTGGATACATACGATAAGCATAATCAGTTGCTTGAAGTAATGATGATGATATTATTGCCGCTAATCCTATAATACGTCCAGCTGAAAGATCTGTACCTTGAGTTACTATTATTCCACCAACTCCTAAAGCTATTATCATACAAGTAGAACATTGTGTTAATATATTTCTTAGGTTATTTATAGAAAGAAAACTTGGTTCTATTACTATAACTCCTATAAGTAATAAAACTAAAACTATTTGAATTGCGTTATTTGCAATCCATTCTTTAAAATTAAAATCTGAATTTTCATTAATTATTGATTTTATACTCATCACTATCCCCCTCTATAAACTTCGCTGATAATTTCATTATCTCTTCTTGCGTAGTATTTTTTGAATCTACAATTCCAGCGACTTTCCCATTACTCATTACTAAAATTCTATCTGTCACCCCTATAAGTTCTGGCATTTCAGATGATATCATTATTATTCCTTTTTCTTTACTTGCTAGATCATTTATAAGTTGATATATTTCGTATTTTGCACCTACGTCTATACCTCTTGTTGGCTCATCTAGCATAAGTATTTCTGGATTAGTCAACAACCATCTTCCTATTATTACCTTTTGCTGATTACCACCTGATAAACTACCAATTGCAGTTTTTTGAGAAGGAGTCTTTACATTCATAGATTTTATAACCCATTCAGTATCTTTTTGCATTTTATTATCTGATAAAAATAATCCATTAACTTTATAAGATTTCATATTAGATATTATAGTATTGAAATTTATACTTAACTGTGGGAATATACCTGTGCTTCTTCTTTCTTCAGTAACAAGTGCAAATCCATTTGCTAAAGCTTGTCTAGGACTCTTATTCTCTATTATTTTTCCATGTAGTTTTATAGTTCCTTTTTCTATTTTTCTCATACCATATAAAGCTTCAACTATTTCTGTTCTTTTAGATCCAACTAACCCTGCTATTCCAAGTATTTCACCTTTTCTTAGCTTAAATCCAACATCATTAAGCCCAAATTTTTCACTCTCAGTTAATCCTTCTACTTCTAATATAACTTCTCCTGGATTATTATCTTTTGGTGGGAATCTATTTGACATATCTCTACCAACCATCATACTTATTATCATGTCTGTAGTAAGTTCTGATGCATAGTTAGTTTCTATTAATTGACCATCTCTCATTACTGTTACTTCATCTGATATTTTTAAAATTTCTTCCATTTTATGCGATATATATATTTTTCTTTTTAAGTTTTGATATTATTTTAAATAAGTGCTCAACTTCTTTTTCAGTAAGAGACGATGTAGGCTCATCCATAACTATAACTTTAGAATGATATGATACAGCCTTTGCAATTTCAATCATCTGCATTTGAGAAACAGATAAGGTTTCTACTTTTTTTAGAGGGTCTAAGTCAATGTCTAAATCTTTAAATATTTCTATTGTATCTTTATACATTTTTTCTTCATCTATAAATAATCCTTTTTTAGGATATCTTCCAAGCCAAATATTATCTAATATGTTTCTTTGCCTAACTTGATTTAATTCTTGATGAACCATAGATACACCATTATCTAGTGCTTGTCGTGTATTTTGAAACTCAATTTCTTTTCCATCGAGATATATATGTCCTGAGTTTTTTTGATATATGCCAAATAGGCATTTCATAAGAGTTGATTTTCCTGCTCCATTTTCTCCCATAAGAGCATGAACTGTACCGGGTCTTACATTTAAACTTACTTTATCTAAGGCTTTTACACCTGGAAATTCTTTTGTTATATCTATCATTTGTAGTATAAATTCATTATTTATTTTTTCCAAAAGCTGATTCCCCCTTTCAGCCATATTAATACTTTATATTGTTTAACTTAATACCTAAGAAATTACAAAAATAATCTCTTAGGTATTTATATTTTTAATTAACAACAATATGCAGTTGATTATTTTACATCATTTATATTTGCTTTTGTTACCCCTACATATGGAACACGTACTGCTTTATTTTCTAATTTCCAATCAGTTCCTTCAACAGCATCTTTTCCACTTGCTAAATTTAAAGATAAATCTATAACTGCTTTAGCTTGATTAGAAGCGTCATTTAATACAGTTCCAACAACTTTATCTTGTTCTATAAGAGTTACTATTTCTGGTATAGCATCAACTCCTACAACTGGCATGAACTTATCTCCTGAGAAGTATCCTTCTTTTTCCAATGATGCAACTGCTCCAGAAGCCATACCATCATTATTGCATATAACAAACTCTATTTTATCTCCAAATTTAGATAACCATGCATCCATCTTTTCAGTTGCTTTAGCAGCATCCCACATTCCTGTATCTATTGCTAATTCTTCTGTTTCTATTCCAGCTTCATTTACAGTTTTTACAGACCATTCAGTTCTTGCTTCAGCATCTGGATGACCTGGCTCTCCTTTTATCATTACATATTGAATCTTACCATCTCCATTTTTATCCCACTTATCTTTGTTAGCATTCCATTGCTCAACTATAACATTTCCTTGCATTACACCTGATTCTTTAGATATAGTACCTACATAGTAAGCTTTGTCATAGCTAGCCATTGCATCTTCATCTGGCTCTTTATTAAAAAATACTACTGGTAGATCAGCAGCTTGTGCTTTTTCTATAACTGAACTTGCTGCTTTAGGGTCAACTAAATTTATAGCTAAAACCTTAGCTCCCTTTGCTATAATTGTATCAATTTGGTCTAATTGCTTAGCTTGATCATTTTGTGAGTCATCTACTGTTAACTCAGCTACACCTTTAGCATTAGCTTCTAATTCCCTACGAACTGAGGATATAAAGTTATCATCAGCCTTATAAACTGTAGCACCTATTTTAGGAAGACTGTCTCCTCCACTTGCATTATCCCCACCTGATGAGCTACATCCAACTGTAGAAAATAACATTGTTGCAGCCATACTTAATGCTAAAATCCCTCTCTTGTTCATATAAAACATCCCCCTATAAAATATTTATACTATTTTAAAACTTCTTTCACGATAATTATAAAACGCTTTCCTTATATTTTCAACATATCTTAAACTTTTTTATTTATCTCATATTATATATAATGTAAGTTAAACTATACCTCGTAATCTACTAATTTATGGTTAGTATATAAAAACTTGCAAACTATATTACTGCAAAATATACGAGTCATTTATATTTGTATTTGTATATATTTTAATACATTTCTACAAATTTTTAATAGTTTTATATAATACAAATTATTTTTCTACTTTTTATTTTATTTATCATAAAATCCCAAAACTTTTTCAATATAAGGATTCAATATTTCATCTTTTTCTATGTATATTTCATGTTTTGCATCTTCAAATTTTATAAACTCACAATTTTTAGCTATTGATAAAAATTTATTATGACCTTCAGGCTTTACAAATGTATCTTTTCCTGCTTGGAATAAAAGTACATCTGCCTTTATATTTTTTATATTTTCTGCTTTTAAAAGCTCTTTAATTCCTTTAAATGCTTGATTTAGCCAATTAAAAGATCCACCTGAAGTTTTAAGCTCTTTATGTTCTAATTGCTTATTAAAATATAAATCATATCTTTTTTTTGAACTAGTTCCAGAGTTTTTCAAATCTGGCTTATCGTTAAATGGACCCTGTCCAAATAAGTATTTATTACCCATACCTATTGTACAAAATAATTTTGATACTATCTTTGAAACTATTTTAGGATACTTACCTGTATCTATTTCCATCATAGGACAATTTAATATCGCTTTTTTAAAATAATTATTATATTTTTCTAAAAATAAAGCTCCAATAGCTCCTCCCATAGAGTGTGCAAATAAATATAATTTTCTATCATTTAAATTAGGAACAACTATACTATCTAAAAATGTCTTTAAGTCTTTAATGTAATAGTTAAAATCTTCAACATTTATTTGGCTATTATCTATTCCAAGTCTTCCTGATTTACCATGTCCTCTGTGATCTATTATATATACAGAATAACAATTTTTATTAAATGTTTTTATAAGTTCTCTGTACTTTTCACTACTTTCACAAAATCCATGAGATATAATAATTACATCTTCACTATCTTCTACTTCATAGCTTTTGTAATAAATTTTTATGTCTTTTTCTCCCATAAAAAATCCATCTTCATATATTACATTGCTTTTTATACTCTTAGATTTACTCATACTAATCTCCTATAATATAATTAATATTAATTATATTATATCTAAATTTACCAATATACACAATGTAACGATTTATATATATACAAATTTACTCTAGTTTATTGACTTGCCCAAAAAGTCAATTTATAAATTAATATACATTTAGAAAAATTTCACTTTGATTGAATTATGTCTCTACAAAACACATCATTTCGTAAACGATATACCCTTGCTAAGGCTACGAATAAATCAGTTGCTCAAAATAAACCTAAAAATTTATAGTCATTTTTTAATTTATTTTATTAATTCTAAAGTTTTTTCTGTAGCATTTAACTTATACTTACATCCAAAAGGAAGTGTTATCATTGGAGTACAATGACCTGATTTTAAGTTAAATATGCAAGGCTTGTTGTACTTGGATACTCTATCTTCTATAATCTCTAAAATTTCAAAATCATCATCATTTTCCTTATTACAATCACAGAAATCGCCAAATACAATTCCAACACAGTCATCAAACTTACCTGATAGTGCAAGCTGAGTTAACATTCTATCTAATCTATATATAGATTCTCCAACGTCTTCTATAAATAATATTTTACCTTTTGCATCTATTTCATACTTAGTTCCAATACCTGCTGCTATTAATGCAAGATTCCCTCCTATTAATTCACCTTCACACTCACCTTCAACAACTGTATATATAGGTTCATCATTAGGATTTTCAAACTTAGTAACATTATTATTTAAAGCATTTATTAAAGAGTTGTAAGTGAATTCATCCCATTTATGAGATGTTCCTGCCATTACACCATGAAATGTTACTAAGTCAGTGTATTTATTAAAAGCTATATGTAGTCCTGTTATATCAGAAAATCCAACAAAGAATTTAGGATTATTTTTTATAATATCATAGTCTATTAAGTCTAATATTCTAGGTGTTCCATATCCACCTCTTATGCAAAATATACCATCTACACTTTTATCTAAAAACATATCTTCAATATCTTTTGCTCTTATATAATCTTTACTCGATAAGTATCCTTTATAAGAACCATAACAACTTTCCCCAAACTTAACATTATACCCCAAGTCATTTAGTGCTTTTTCTATTTCATCTAAAGTTGTAGCTCTAAATGGTCCAGATGGTGCTACTATACCTATAGTAGCTCCTTTTTTTATTCCTTTTGGATATATCATATTATCTCCCCTTTAATTAAAACATTATGTTTGTCACAACAACAGCAGTTATTAATCCTACAACATCTGCTATAAGTCCTGCTGGAAGTGCATGACGAGTCTTTTTAATTCCTACTGCTCCAAAGTAAACTGCTAATACATAAAAAGTAGTTTCTGTTGACCCATTCATTACAGATGCCATTCTACCTATTAATGAGTCTGGTCCGTAAGTTGTAAATAAATCATTCATAACCCCTGATGCTCCTCCACCTGATAATGGTCTTATAAGTGCCATTGGTAAAACTTCTCCTGGCATTCCTATTTTACTAGTTATTGGTGATAATGCATTTATTATTAAATCAAGTGCACCAGATGCTCTGAAAGCTCCTATTGCAACTAACATCCCCACTAAAAATGGTATGATTGTTACTGCTGTTTTAAAACCATCTTTTGCTCCATCTGTAAATGTTTCATATACGTTAACTTTTTTAAATACTCCAAATAATACGATCGATACTACTATAAAAGGTATTGCATAAAGTGATATTGAATTTACTATACTTTCAAACATAATTAGTCCTCCTTACTAGTTGCTAATGTATTATTAGCTACTACTTTTGTTTTTTTATTTTTTGAAATCTTTTCAAATATTTTTACAGCTATTATTGCAGCTAATGTAGATGCTGTTGTAGCAACTAATGTTGGCCCAATTATTTCTGCAGGATTTTTAGACCCTGCTGCTAATCTATATGCTATAACACTTGATGCAACTAATGTTACTGATGACGTGTTTATTGCTAAGAACATACACATTGAATTTGATGCTGTGTCTTTTTCTTCATTTAATTCTTGAAGTTCTTTCATAGCTTTTATACCTAGTGGTGTTGCTGCATTACCAAGACCTAATATGTTTGCTGATATATTCATAACCATAGAACCCATAGCTGGGTGGTCTTTTGGAACCTCTGGGAATAAAAACTTCATTACAGGCTTTAGGGCATTTCCTATTAATTTAACTAACCCTGCTTCTTCAGCTATTTTCATAAGCCCTAACCATAAAGCCATCATACCAATTAATCCCATTGATAATTCTACTCCTGTTTCTGCGTTACTCATTATTGCATCTGTAACTGCTTGTGTATTACCAGTAAAAACTCCTATGATTATTCCCCCAACTAGTAATACCATCCATATAATGTTGATCATTATATCTCCTCCTTTTTAATATTTTATTAGCCTAAATAGTCTAATACTTTATAAATTTTTTTATCTTTTATATATACTCTGGCAACTCTTCTCGATACTATGCTTAGTAGCTCATTTCTATTTGTATCTGCTAAATTTGCTACATCAAGTAACTTAGGTCCGCCATTTCCATAAAAAATAACTTCACTATCCATACTAGAATCTTTAATATCTGTTAAGTCAACTATGCATTGATCCATACAGATTTTACCTAAGATATTTGCTTTTTTTCCATTTACATAGACATACCCCTTGTTTGATAATATCCTTGGTATACCATCTGAATATCCACATAAAACTGTGCCTATTTTCATATCTTTATCTGCTACATATGAATAGTCATAACTTATTCCTTCACCCTTTTTAATAGTTTTTATTTGTGCAAACTTAGATTTAAAAGTCATAGCAGGTTTTAAATCCATTGTAGATTTTCTACTGTTATATCCATATAAACTTGCTCCAACCCTGACCATATCCATATGAAAATCTTTATAAGCGACCATTCCTATACTATCGCATATATGCTTTATAGGTATGTTAATACGTTTTACTTCATCTAATAACTTAGTAAATTTATTAAATTGTTCATAATCACTTTCAACATCTTTTAGTGATAAATGTGAAAATATGCCTTCTACATTTATATTTGGTAAATTGTATATATAATTTATTGTAGATGGTAAACTTTCGTTTATCTTAAATCCTAATCTATTAAATCCTGTATCTATTTTTATATGTATGTTAGCTTTTTGGGTTATTTTTTTAGACTTATTTGATAAAATTTCAGCTTGCTCTTTTGAAAATATTGTTAATGTTATATTATTTTGAATTGCTATATCTAGACAATCATCTGGCGTGTATCCCATTACTAATATTTGTAAATTTATATTATTATTTCTAAGTTCCATAGCTTCATTAAGACCTGCAACACATATATAGTCAACATTTTCTTCTTCTAATACTTTTGCAATTTCAATTGCTCCATGACCATAAGCATTTGCCTTTACAACTGCTCCTAATTTAGTATTTTTATCTATGACTTTTCTTATTTCATTTATATTATGTTTTATAATATCTAAATCAATTTCAACGTATGTAGGTCTTAATAATCTCATAAAACGTCCCCCTAATATTACTTAATTTTTATCAATCTATATTTCCATTTATTCCCTTTTACTTTTTTATTATATATCATTTTTAGTTACTTTTTTTGAAAATAATGCTTATTATATTGTAAAAAATGCTATCACTGATTTATGCCATTTTTATAAATATAATGTTGATATAATTAACTTATTATTAAATAGGGGTGATTGAATGAATAATTTAACAAACAAAGTTAAGAATTTAAAATCATGGTTAATAAATATAAGGCGTGATTTACATAAAACTCCAGAACTTGGTCTTGAAGAATTTTTAACTAAAGAAAAAATTATAAAATACTTAGAGGAAATAGGAATAGATTATACTACTTACCCTAATCATACTGGGGTTATGGCTTATATTAATAATGGTGCTAAAAATACAGTTGCCATTAGAGCTGATATAGATGCCTTACCTATTATAGAAACTAGTAATAAAAGCTATAAGTCTATACATAATGGAAAAATGCATGCTTGTGGTCATGATGCTCATGCAGCAATTCTTATTGGAAGCTGTAAGATATTATATGACATGAGAGATGAACTTGATGTAAATGTAAAATTTTTATTCCAACCAGCAGAAGAAACAGTTGGAGGAGCTGAGCTTTTAATAAAAGATGGTTGTATGGAAAATCCTAAGGTTGACTTTACTATAGGACTTCATGTTATGCCACATATAAATACAGGTATGGTTGAGCTTCAATATGATTCTATGAATGCTTCAACTGATACAGTTAGTATAACTATAGAAGGTAAGCAAGGTCATGGAGCTTATCCTCATCAAGGAGTTGATGCTATAGTAGCAGCTGGCCATGTTATATGTGCTCTTCAAAGTATTGTTAGTAGAAACATAGACCCTGTAGATTCTGTAGTATTATCTCTTGGAGTTATAAATGGTGGTGTAAAAGAAAATGTTATATGCCCAAAAGTTACACTTGGCGGTACTTTAAGAACTTTAAATCCTGATACTAGAAGATATGCTAAAGAAAGAATAAAGGAAATAGTAGACTTTACTTGTAAAGGGCTTGGTGCTAAAGGTAGTGTTGATATTGAGGAAGGCTATGCACCACTTGTTAATGATAACTTTGTAGTGGATATAGTAAAAGAAAATGCGAGTAACTTGTTAGGAGAGGATAATGTAGTATTTAGAAAGCATCCTTCTTTAGGGGCAGAAGATTTTTCATTTTTCTTAGAACATTCAAAAGGAGCTTTCTATCATTTAGGGTGTAGAAATGAAGATAAAAATATTTTATCACCTTTGCATACTGCTGATTTTGATATAGATGAGGATTGTTTAGAAATAGGGGTTATGCTTCATGTGTTGAATACATTGTCTTTTGCGACATTATAGTAATTCTTAATAGATAGTCCGCTCGAGTAAAATACATAAGCTTCCCTCCAAACTAAAATGTCGGTTTAGCTTATATATTTTCTTCTTTCAATGGTTATAAATATCGAAAAATATAAATTAAAATACTTAAAATTTATTAGGGGGTAAAAATTTATGAAAGTTTATATTAGTGCTGATATAGAAGGTACTTGTGGAATTGTTGATTGGGAGGAAACTAATTTACATGATCCTCAAGCTACATATCATAAGGAACAAATGACTAAGGAGGTTAATGCAGCTTGTTTAGGTGCAAATGATTTAGGGTGTAAAGATATATTTTTAAAGGATGCACATGGAAGTGCAAGAAGTATAAATCCATCAATGTTACCTGAAAACACAAGAATACTTCGTGGTTGGGCTAGAAATCCACATATGATGATGGCTGGTATTGATGAGGGTTTTGATGCTTCAATGTTTATAGGGTATCATAGTGCTGCTTCGGAAGATGGCAATCCTCTATCACATACTATGAATAGTGTTGAATATGATTATATAAAATTAAATGGTATGATACTTTCTGAGTTTATTATGAATGCTTATACTTCTATATATTATGGCATACCTGTAGTATTTTTAAGCGGTGATGAAATGCTTTGTGAAAATGCAAAGAAAATCTTCCCTAATATAGTTACAGTTGCTGTTTCAAAGGGAATGGGTAATGGTTCTGTATCAATTCATCCAAATTTAGCTGTAAAAAGAATAAATGAAGGTGTTAAAGAAGCTTTATCTGGTGATTTGTCTAGGCATATGATAAAGTTACCGGAAAAATTTGAAATTGAAATAAGATTTAGAAATCATTTTAAAGCTTATAGAGCATCTTTTTATCCAGGTGTTAAAAAGTTAGATTCTCAAACTATAAGATTTGTTACTGATGATTATTATGAATTTTTAAGAATGTTTTTATTTATATAATTTATAAATCATTAGCGTATAAAAATAACTATATGAACACAAAATATAGTAAATTTACTTTATAGGAGGTATGTCATCAATGGAAAATACATCATTTGAAATAGCTAATGTAAAAGACAATGAAAGAGAAGCAATAGAAAAGGCTGAACGTACATTAAAAGCCGAAACTGGCAAAGACTTTGTCCTTATAGCTTGGGAGAGAAAGTAGTCTCCTTTAAAGTAATTCGCCCTGACAAATTGTCAGGGCTTTAATTTATTTAACCGCTTTTAATTTCGCTATATCCGCCCAGTTGCTTGCTGTTATTACTTCTACATTTGTTATATCTTTTTTTACTACTTCAACATCACCTTTTATATGTGCTATATCATGTTTTATATTTTCTTGTTCTGCTTTTATTACATCTACTTTATGTTCTAAAGCCTTTAGTATTTGAGTATTCTCATTTATTTGACTTTCCATTGAGTCTAACCTAGTTTCTATTGAACCCATTTTATTTTCCATTGAATTCATTTTATTTTCCATTAAACCTACTCTATTTGCCATTGAATTCATTTTATTTTCCATTAAACCTATTCTATTTTCCATTGAATTCATTTTATTTTCCATTGAGTCTAATCTAATTTCCATTCTTTTTTGGCCATCTTGTAATGACTGTAAAATTTCTAATATTTTACTTTCCATAAAAATCTCCTCCTTTGGTTTTACTAATATCTATATTATAGTCTATTTGTGTCTATTTATAAACTAATTATTATTGTATTTTATTAGAATTATTTTCCATTATAATTAAAAATTTTACATATTAAAATACCTGTAGATTTTTCAATTTATCTACAGGTATTTTTTATTTTATCTATTTGCCTCTGCATATATCTTTTCTGCTAAATAATGAATCATATAATTTTGGAAATTATTATTAGTTAAAATCCCCTTAACTAGTCTATCATTCCTATTTTTAGTCTTAACAATACCTCTCTTAAAGTGATTCTTAGCAAAAGTACTTACTAAATCCTCATAACTGTTAGCTTTAGCTATATCCATAATATTTTTATCACTTTTGAAAATTTCTTCATAGGTATCTATCATAATTCTATCAGCTTCTGTAAGACCTATTCCAAAAACATCATTTATCTTTTTAATTATGTCTTAATAAACCTGTAATCTTAAAAGATTTAGATTTTTTATAGGGTAAATTTGAATCAAGAAATTATAGAAAGTGATCTACTTTTGACATTTCTTTTTAAACTCATCTGCTCTTTTTTCATCCTCTTCTTCTAAATAATAATATCTTTCAACGGAATTATCAATTAAACTATTCATCTTAGAATCCTGAGAAGAAGTTCTTTTTTGTTTATAGAATAATATAGTAAATTCATTTATCTCATCATCAGTATGTATCCAATATTCATATAACTGATACCAAAGGTTATTAACTACATTTGGATCTGTTACCTTATCAATATTATTCATTTCAAAATATGGCTTATATGCATCTTGTATATCTTCCACACTATTTTGGAAATCTAATACAAATGTTTGCTTATTAGGATAAGTTCTATTAAGTCTTGATAAAGTCTGAACAGTTTTTACACTGTCTAACTTTTTATCAACATACATAGCACATAATTTTGGTTGGTCAAATCCAGTTTGATATTTTTCTGCAACTATTAATAACTTAAACTCATTTTTTTCAAATATATTAGGTAAATTTGAATCAGACCTATTATCTACAAAATCATCTACTATAGTTTCAACCTTTTGTCTTATATTGTGCTCATTTAAACTAAAAAACTTATTTATAGCCCTTTTAGCATCTCCCTTGTCAAATTCAGGGTTATCTAAAATCTTTTTACCTACCTTGTAATAAACACTTACAGGCATAAAGTTTTTAAGCACATCTAATATAAAACCTTCCTCTATAGCTTGTTTCATAGAATATAAATGAAACTCATGAGGTTTATTATCATCACCTAATGTAGACTAGATAATCTATGAGAAGTCCATGCTATAGTATTAGTCTTACCACTACCTGCACTATGTTGGATAGGATAATTTTTACATACTTTATTAATTTTTAAATCATCTACTATCTTTCTAACTGCATCTAACTGATGAAATCTAGGAAATATTGCTCTTTTATTTCCCTTATCATCTTCTTGTATAAAATCTCTTTACTATATCAAGTAAACTATCTTTAACTAATATATCTTCCCATAAATAAGAAGTCTTTTCCTTACCTTCAACAGCAGGATTTCCCTTACCTCTGTTATTACCTTTATTAAATGGTAAAAAGAAAGTCTTATTTCCTTTTAGCTCTGTTGTCATATATACTTCATCAGTATCTACTGCAAAGTATACCTTCATCACTTCCCTCTAATAAAGGCATTAACTTCTTAACCATTTCTAAAGAGGAAAATAACTCATCCTTTTGCTTTCTATCTTATTTTAGTTTACTATTTTGTTCTTGATGTATAGTATTTCTTATACAACTAATTACCTTATCAAACTCCGGTCTATATATTTTATAAAACTCATATATAACTTGAAAATCTGGATGTTCATAGCCATATGCAACATAATTTCTACTTTTTCTAAGCTCTAATAAAAAATCTATTGATACATCTTTTAATTGTCCAACTGATTTATGTTTATGTATTATATCATCATAACCCATTTTATCTTTTCTATCGTATAATCCTTTAGATGTATGTGCTAAAGATTTTATAAGTTGTTCTTGAAATGCTCTTATATATCCTCTAAATCCTTCTTCCATGTATATTTTAGCTTCTACATTATCAATACTATTATATACATTGTTAAAATTCTCTAGTTTCAATACACAATCTTCCATAACAACAAGCATATCTTTTAATCTATTAATATTGTACATATATATTTTTTTCCTCCATATAAAGAAAATACAACTCTCTATCTGTTAAAGTTTCATCATAAAACTTATCAAACCAATTTGAAAAATTTTCTCCATATTCAAAGATTATCTCTCCAAATTCAAAGATATTACATAAAAGATATGGACTAGAATCCCTATTTACAACTACTAAATCTACAGGCATATTTAATACATCTTCTAAAAATCTTTCAAACTTTCCTCTTGTTACTAAATCTATATGTGAATTTGTAAACCACGCTATATCTATATCACTTTCTTCTGTAAAGTATTTTGTTCCGTAACTTCCAAAAATGTATATAGCATCAGTTTCTTGACAGTTTAATACACTTATTATAATTTTTTTTATACTTTCATCTATTTTTCTCAATTTATACCACTTCCTTTTACTTTGGCATATTTCTTAAATTTAATTATAACTTACTATCAAAAAAATGGCTATATTATAGTTGTCAAACTATAATATAGCCATTTAAAATTATTTTAAATTAAACTTTTCATTTTCATATACAATTTGATTATTTTCTTCAAGCTCTTTAAGTATTACATATATAACTTCTTTATTTAAAAATACATTTCCATTTTCATTTTTAACTTTTAAGTTTATATCTTTATACTTATCTTTTATATAATCTGTAATGTTGTCTTCTTTTAATATATTATAATTTTGATCTAAATAAACTTTAAATAACCATGGCATAGCATTTTCGCTTAAATCAACTACTAACCTATCAAGTAATACATAACTTTCATCATCATTTATAAGCATAAAATCTGGCGTATCATTTATAAGTTTATCTATATAATCATAATACTTCTTTGTGTCCTTCATATCTGTCTCCTTATTTACTCATCTTTATAGATTTTTCTATACAAGAAGTCATTCCTTTTATAATAGCACTTCTCATACCTTCTATTTCTAAGGTTTTAACGGCTTCTATTGTTGTTCCTCCTGGTGAACATACCATATCTTTAAGCTCACCTGGATGTTTTTTCGTTTCAAGTACCATTTTAGCAGCACCCATTAAACTTTGTGCACAAAACTCATATGCCATATCTCTTTTCATACCGTATGAAACTACACAATCAGCCATGGCCTCTATAAACATAAATGCATATGCAGGAGAAGAGCCACTCGCTCCTATTACAACATCTATTAAACTTTCGTCTACTATTTCACTCTTTCCAAAAGAATCAAATATAGTTTTTACAGCATCTATATCACTTTTATCAATATTTTTATTAGGTGATAATGAACTCATACCACAGTTTACTAATGCTGGTGTGTTTGGCATAGTTCTAATGACCTTTTTATCGTTTCCTATTATTTTTTCTACACTTTTTATACTTATTCCAGCAGCTATTGTAACTATTATTTTTTCAGTATCTATATAATCTTTTATTTCGTTTAAAACTTCTTCATATACATTAGGCTTAACTGCTACAACTACTATATCACATTCTTTTACTACTCTTATTGAATCCTTTGTGGTATTTATTTTGTATTTTTCTTTTATATTGTCTAAAGTTTTATCAGTTTTTGCACTTGCTATAATGTTTGATGGACTCAGTAGTTTTGAATTTAGTATTCCACCTATCATAGCACTTGCCATATTTCCTGCCCCTATAAATCCTACTTTCATAATGATTCTCCTTATTTGTTCATGTAGTATCCTATATTTGCATTTGCATCTATTACACCTTCTATATTACCCTTTGATGAACTCATTATAACTGTAACACCAGGGCCATGACCTGATTTTACGCAATCACTATGTACTATAACACCTATTGAAATAGCTCCACCTAAGTATCCTGTTCCATAAGTATTGTCATGATCTTGAAGTAATACTAAATCTCCAAATCTTAATTTATCAAGTCCAAGTCTTTTTATTTCTTCTTTATCAGCAGTCATTATATCATAATCTCCACTATAAGCATTACTTGAACCTGTTCCTGAACCCATTAGGTATGCTGGAACTTTAGCTACAACTGGCACTTGTAGTTTTCCATTTTCTTCTTTTATTCCTAGTTTTTCAAACAAATTAGGGTCTATACTCATAACTGCTATATCTTCATGATTTTCTATACTTAATCCTTGACCATAAGCTTTAACTAATATTTTATCATCTATAGCTAAATCTTCTAAAGTTTCTTCATCAAAGTAAATCATAACATGTTCTATACCACCATGCATTCCTGTTACATAACCTTTTTTACCTTTAGCATCTCCTGATACAACCTTAGCTTCATTACCAATACATGCAAATGTAGTTAATGCTGCATTTTCAGTAGTATTTTCATTTCTTATAGAAACACCTGGTTCAACATGGTCTCCTACCCAGTTAAAAGCACTATCTCCTATTTTAACATTGTATGATATACCTCCTGTAGCTGGTAAAACCATTGGTTTTCCATCAAAAGTTATTCTGTAATTTCCACCTAGTGGATGATGTATTTTTCCTTGTACTGACCATTTTACTAAATTTTCTTTGTTTGTTTTTAACATTCTTTATCTCTCCCTATTTTTTATATAATTTATAAATTCATCTACTGCCGGCTCTAAAGTTGCCCAAGATGTAACTAATCTTATAGCTTTTTTACTTTCATATAATTTTCTTTCTATATTAAGCCCATAACCTCATTATAGCTTTTATATAATTTTATTAGTCATTATATAGAATATTTGATTAGATATTAGCCTATATATCATTTCTATTTCCCTTGTTATACTATACTACGATTATATCATATTAACTAATTATGTTACTTACAATTACTATAATATTTAATTTAAATACTTTTTTATTAAATTTTCTAAATCTTATATATTTTTTTATTTACAAGTATATACTATAGTGATAAAATATAACTCCTTCTAATTATATAGAGGTAAACTATTATACTAGATAATAGTTATGTTGGTTATTATACAAAAGGATATGGTGATTAATTATGATTAATGAAAAATTACTAATAAAAAAAGCATTTGAAGCACAACAACTTTCTTATTCTCCTTATTCAGGATTTAAGGTAGGAGCAGCTTTATTAGGAGCTAATGGTAAGATATATGAGGGATGTAACATTGAAAATGCCGCTTTCTCTCCTACAAACTGCGCTGAAAGAACTGCTTTCTTTAAAGCTGTTTCTGAAGGTCAAAAAGAGTTTACTGCAATAGCTCTTGTTGGAAATAAACACGATGTTAAATCTGGCGAAGGAGAATACTGTGCACCTTGTGGAGTTTGTAGACAAGTTATGATGGAGTTTTGTGATCCTAAGACTTTTAAGATATTTGTAGCAAAAAGTGAAGATGATTATCTTGAGTATACATTAGAAGAAATTTTACCTCTAGGATTTAGTGGAAAAGATCTTAAATAATATTATAAAAAATAAACTATCCTATATATTATAGTTATAAAACTATTTATATTGGATAGTTTATTTGTTTATTAAGCTATATATTTATGATATTTAACATTAATAAAGTTATGTTATGCCATTTATTATCTATTAATAATTTATTATTAGAAAATTAACTCTAATCCAAAATAAGAATAAAGTAAAAACTAAATAAAACATACCCTCTATTGAAAAATATCTTTGTTTTATTTCTTTAATTCCAACTTTAACTTCCTCTACTATCTCATTATAAAAATCAGTATTCTTTATTTCTCTACAATCTAAAGTTATTTCCATTAAACTGCGAACATAAATATTCTTCTCTAAATCTAGCAAGTATATTTCGTCATTTCTTACTTCATATTTTAGATTTTTTCCTTCTAAATAACTCTCTATTATATTTATTACATCTTTTTCTTTTACATTATGTATAGAGTATCTATATTTATTTTTTCTATATCCCCAAATAAAAATTAATAACATTACCATACAAAATGCTATTATACTGCTAATACCTGTATATCCTAGTTTATATCCTTCTACTAAAGTTGAAAATGGCGTATACATTATAACTATAAACATTATTACTTGTGCGTATTTTGGAGTGTACATTATTTTTACCCCACTTAATAAAGTTATAGTAATTATAATTAACCCTACTAGCATTAAATCAAAAATTATCATTATTTACCCCCATAATTTTTATCTATATAACATAAATTTCTTCATTAAGTTTATTTACTAAATTAAAATTTATTTTAATATAAATCTTACTATTTTAATTCCTACATATATTAGTAAAACTATAATAAAAGCAGATAGTAATAATTTACTCCATGATATACCTACTAAAGGTGTAATTATTACTTCCTCCTATTTAATTTGTTATTTGTGAATATATTATTCTATTTCAAATTTATACTCATTCACATTATCATTTACTTCAATGCAAAAAATTCCTTTCGCATTCTTTAATTCATCTAAAGATTCTATATTTGAAACTGTAATTTGAGTGCTAAAATCAGTATTTGGCTCTAATGTCATTTTTAAATTTTCATCTAAGTCTGTTTTTTGCTTATTGCCATTTATAGTTATATTTTTCACATAAAACGCTATTTTTTTATTAGATTTATTTGAAATTGAAAAACTATAACCTATAGAATTTCCAGGTGTCAACTTTTCTTTTCCTGTTATCTTTACAGTTGCAATCTCATC